>NZ_JAZDAR010000010.1:0-8619 GCF_036680945.1 Pseudoalteromonas sp. P80D2 | reverse complement strand
TCAGGTTTGACAGGTGTCAACTTTTTATTTATCAAGAATGACAGTTATAATTAAGTAAGTGAGGAGAACGCTATGAATTTTAGTTACGAACTAATTGAAAAATATAAAGAAGTTAAAGGTTACACTCAGGACAAACAAGTTATTTCAGATTTCACTGAATTTAACTCAGGTAATATGTCTCAAATTAAAAAAGGTAATCGTCATTTAACTGCGAACCAGTGCATCGCAATGGCAAATGCTGTTGGAATGGATCAGAAAGAAGCTTTACTAAAACTTGCTATCGAAAAATCAAAATCGAAGGAAGAAGGTAAGATCTGGTCGGATATTGTAAAAAAGATTAGTGCGGCATGTGTAGCGCTAACACTTGTTGCAGGACTAGCAAACGCTCCAACTGAGGACGCTTTTGCGTAATAGCGGATAGCCCATAAATTACGGTACGTAAAAATTAAGAAAAGGGCGAAAAGCCCTTTTTTATTAGTAAGTTGTCTTTACTGTCATTGTTGACAGCTTGGCATTACCACCCATTTAAACGAGTGTCATTTTCACAGGGATTGCCATCATGATCCCCATCCATTTTTGTATTAGGACAGTTGTTAATAAAAAAGATTGCTTCATCCATTGAACTAATTTGTGAACAGTACTGACGACCATCACACTTGAACTTATCATCATCAAAAGAATACCTAAACGACTCTTCAGATGGTTGATAATCAAATTCAATATCTTCATTGCAGAGCAATTCAGGTGCAAATACTTGGTATGTTTGCCAAGCTCCAATGACAACAAGAAATATAAAAAAGACCTTTTTCATATTAACTCCTTTTAATTTGATGAGATTGGGCAGTACTCTCTCATTTTTAATCTATTACTTTCTGTCGGGTGTTTACGATACTCATCTAAGAAAAACTTACAAACTTTATCGTCATACTTAATTTTTTCATATGGTTTTGGTTTCGTTGGTGGTTTATATGTAGGCTTGTAAGCAGGAACTTGTATCTTTTTAGGTTGTGAAATTTGACTAATAGCTTTAGTTGTAACATCAGAAACAAGTTTAAGTTGATACATAGTCCAAGCTTGGTCAACACTCCAAACAGTAAGACCTGAAAGTGTTAAACATAGATAGAGTTTCAGGTAATTGATATTCATAAATAGACCATTATTCTTAAATTAGAAATGATTTTCTTGGTACTCATTGACGACACTAGAAAACCAAGAATCTTCAAATTCTGTATTTGTAAATTCACAAGCTAGTCTACAAATTTCTAAATTTGAAAAGGAGTTATCAAAAATAAAAGTCTTTTGATTTACCATCGACTTAGATAAGAAATAGATAACTTTACATACATCAACAATTAAAATTGATGTGTGGTGTGTTGGTAGATATAAAAGTGATGATTCAACTTTCCCATCAAATCTAGTATTTGAATTGTTTTTTAGAACATTACTCATAAGTTCTAACCATGAAATTAGCTTTCTATGCTCAGAACTTAATACACCAATTAAATTACGGTGATAAAAATTGACTATATTAAAATCAATTTCAACAGGCTTGCCAAACTTATCAGCCATTGGGCTTTTTAACTCAACAATTAACTGCTTGAGCCACTGACCATGTTTATAGATTATTAAGTCAATCTCAGCATGGTAATTTTCTAAAAGTTTGTCTTCTTTTATTTTATTTTGTTTTTCAGATAAATGGGTGGCGTATCTTATTCCGAAAAAAGTAGAAATTATTCCTGCAAGTAAACCTGCGATAGTACCTGAAACTATACTTTCTAACATAGTTGCTCCAACTGTACTTCTAACATCTAAAATCCTTTTGCCTTTTAAAAAATCTAGTCTATCCTTTTATTTTGAACTAAGGAATGGTTATGAGTAACAAAGATAATGATTTAGTCAATTTTTCAGAGAGTTATGAGTTAAACAGGCACTTAAGAAATTCTGAGTTTAGACAAACTGAAGAAAATAGAAAACAACTAATTCAAGTTGGAAAAGAAGCAAAAGAAACTCTTAATAAAAGTAGGTTAACGCATAAAGAATTAGATGATGCACTTAAAAAATCTAAAATTAAATTTGAAAAAAAGAAAAAGTAAGCGCAGATAACTGCGCTGTTCCTAGCTACCAGTCTTTACTGCTATATCACCAATAATCGCAAGTAATTGATCCTGAAGTTCAAACAAATATTTGTCTTGAACCTTGGTTTCAGATTTAAGTTTTTTATACATGGTTTCATGCTCTTTAGCTGACCATTTGTAACGATGTACAAATTGTACATCTGATGGCTTTACTTTCCCCCACGGTGTAGTCATAACGTTGTTGTGATATGAAATACTGCATTCTGCCCACGGGCCAGTGTCTGGCAAGTAGCCGCGATACATTATCCAAATCAGTTTTTCGACAGGTTTACTAGCTTTGTTAGCTTTTACATATCTCCTTACTTGGCGTTCACTTACTCCGAGTTCTTTAGCTCCTTTTGCGTAGTCATATCCGAATAGCGTAACGAACTGCAATTTAAAGTTGCCCATTGTGATTTACTCCTTTATTAAAAATCACAATGCACACTCGATATCGGTGTAAGTTGTTTCGCTCCCCCCCTATTAGTATATGGGGGGAGGGTGTTTCCCTCGGCTGCTGTGCCGTCCTTAACTCAGCTTGGTTTATCAGAAGGCAATCAACTTTTATTGAAAACAGACTTGGGCAGTGAGTGCGATTGGCTATTTCACTGAATTGATACCCGACCATAATAAACTGTATGCAAAATGGAAACGGTTTCGCGATGAAATGTGAATTTTCTGGAATGTATGACATGGCTACGCCATCCTCCAAGAACTGGAGATACAAAGGTGAGTGGTACGTAATAATTTTGTTCATTATTACGTACCGATACGAATATTACGTAAAAAATTACGTACCACTAAATGGCCTTTTTCATACGGCCTGTTCTGACATTTCTTGCCATAAAAGGTATATGGTCTGGGTTATCAATTAGAAACTCTATCATCTGTTTTATTTCAACTTCTGATTCGTCAGGTATCCAAAGAGTTACTTTCTTTAATCCTTTAGCTTTTTGTTTCTGCTCGTATTTTTGGTTTCTAGTCATAGTGTCACCAGTGACAAGTTATGTATGGCTACAGAATAGCCAAGCCCCTCCCGCGTTGCGGGTCCCTCCCAGCTATTCTGTTATCTCTGATGGTGCTTCATCGAATACGCCAACTTTTGGAGAGTCACACGTAATGAAATCATGGTATTTACGGTATTGAATTTCGATTACACAACTAGAGCGTACTGCAACGGTATATCCTGCAAGGACTAAATCACGTAGTGACAACTCAAATATGTGCTGTCCATTTTGACTAGCGCTTAGATAGTAATTCTTAGTTATCTTTCCAAGCTCGGTATACTCAGCCCATCCTGCTATGTGTAAGCCGACTTTGTAAAAGGGGTGTTTCTTTTCTTCGGCTTCTTGCTCTTTTTTCTGTTTGGCCAACAGCTCTTTTATCTCAGCTTGTTGTGCCAATATTTGATTTGTTGCAGGTACTGGAGTTTGCCCAGGCATAGAGGTTTGGGTTGCAACCGAACTATCAGAAACTAACTTTGTGTTAGTTTCGTCAATCTTACTTTGTTTCTTAAAACCTAAGTAAAGAAGGAATAGGGCAACGATAAAGAAAACAATAGATCCTTTTATGAACCAGTTGTCATACCATTTTTTAATATCGCTTGGTGCAGCTTCTTTTACGCTTTGGTCACTTTTCGTATGTGACTTATAAAACTTAAAATACTTAGCTTCATACTCACGTTCGTGAGTAGCAACAACCGTTGCGTTTGTTGCCGAAGACCCGTCATGCACTTTTAGAATGTATTTATCATCCTGACCCATCATTGATTTTTTGATAGCACGATAATGGTTAGCCACTAAGTCTCGTATATCCCTATCTACTTTTCTAAAGTTTTGGGTTATCAGCATTATGTCGAAACCGTAGTGACGGTGCATATCGTAAAACTGTTTTACTTCTTTATCGGTGCCTTGCTGGGGAAGTGCTAAGTGACATTCATCAACGAAGAAGTAAACACGATTACCTTCTTCGTTTTGCCAATCTTCATATTGAAGGTAATGCTCTTTTTTAGAGAATGGCCGTTGCCCACCGTAGTTGTGAAACTCACCGTCAATGACTTCAATTAAGTCTCGGCAATACTCACCATAGATAGAGCAAAAATGCTCAACGTTAAGCGGTAAGTTTGTTACTACTTTTCGTTTATGTTCTGTGACTGTCGGTATGATATGACGAACAACTGCTTCATAGCTTTTGCCGCCACCAGTTTTACCAGAGATACCATGAATCATGATTAACTCCCTAATCTAACAAATGGAATTAACTGCAATAAGAATCGAATTCCTAATGAAATTATTATCATGCTCATTGCTTGAGACAGTCCTAGCGATGAGGCATAGAAGGAAACGGCAGGGGGTAATGAATTAATATGTGTAGCGATATCCAAACCAGCAAACACACTATCAAGGCCATGAATTGCTAAGATAGATATTTCAAGGAAGCTTTCAAATATCCAAATAGCCAGATCCTTTAACAGCTCTAAAACTGTTAAAACGATGCTATATAGAAATTCTTTGGCTTCATTCCATGTTTCTTGTAACCAACCTAACATGACTTAACCTCCAAAAATTAACTTGCGACAAAGGAAAGCCGCTGAAATTAAAATAAACACTTTAAGAATTGCTAACAGGCCAGCATCAGGAACGGGCAGTTCGGAACAACCAAAATCCATGAATTGACCTAAGTTAAAACAAATACTGGTATCAGGTGCAGCGCCGCCGCCATTGAACTTAAATTGCTGTAAAAATTGATAGGCTTCAGTTTGCTGAAACTCGCCTGATTTTTCTTGCCACACTCCCGCAAAACCGTCTTCATATTCTGATTCATAAAAACTTGCTGAGCTTTCAGGGTTAAACGTATTACTGACATCTGTTTCACTGATTGACTTCAAAATTTCAGCTGTATTTTCTGATGTGCCTTTTGTGTTATTTGCGGTTTTCGCTGTATTGGATGCAATGGCCGCAAGCGAACCGTTACCTTTTTTCTGTTCATTGGTCATGCCTTCGATACCATTTTTAATATCTGATAAACGGCTATTACCAATTCCCAGTTTTCCATCAAGACCAGAAAGTAGGGTGTTAGTCCGTGTTAAATCGGCTGATTCACCCTCGTCTGGATTATTCGGGTCGGGGTTATCTGGGTCGGGATTATCAGGGTCTGGATTGTCGGGGTCTGTTTCGTCTTTATCTGGAATACCATTCCCATTCTTATCTTCATGAACGCAAACATACTGACCATTTACAGAGCCGCAGCCGCTAGGGCATTGGTGTTGAACTTGGTCTCCACCGTCACCAGTAACCACCAGAGGGTTACACTCTTTTGTTGGGTCAATTGGACAAACGGCATAATGCTCAGTTGCACCAACTGTTGCACATGCCCAAGGATCTTCGGGATTTGGAGGTGGCAATTGCGGAGGCGGGTACTCAGGTTCTTCACCACTACAGGCTTGGCCTGTTTGTTCGTAACCCGTACCAAATGGGTTTTGCTTATAGGCACATTTAGTTCCGTTATCTAATGTGTGACAAACACTTCCCCCAGTAGGAACGTTAAGGCCGTCACTAGGTGGCAAAAAACTATTCATTCCGAATTCGTCACAGCCATCATTAGGATCTGGATTTTCTTCGTCTGGATCATCTGGATTTGAAGTTGGCTTTACACAGACAAAACCAGCATCACTTTGTGAATATGGGTATGGATTTGTATATTCAGGCGCTATATCAGGAGGACATTTAAAACTATTAGTCTGAGTAGGCTGTGAAACAATTAAACCAAAGTGTTCTTCAGTGGGTAGGTTCGTTCCATTAGAGTAATGTCTTGTACCTTCTGTTTTAATGCGCCACTGTGTATTTTGTTGATAACAAGTAGATGCCCCCCATGTATATGAACCACTACTTGGAATTGTGTAATTAGTCGCAAAGATAACACAGGCCATGTGTGCTGCTTCTTCTATTGAAGAAATAGAACATCCTTCAACTGTTGGCGATGACTTGCCTACCTTTACGCATATATTTTGAGTACCTTGCGCAGCAACATAATCAGCGGGTAACGTATCATTACCAAAAGCACTAGAAATAAAAAAAGCGCTAAAGAGCGCCAGTGCATAAACTATTATTTTCATTGGCTGCTATCCCCAACCGAAATTTTTACAAACTATGAAACCAGTTAAAGCCCCTATCAATGCACAAATTGTGTAGATAAGGGCGACTATTAGGCCGCCCATACTTTTATGCCTTAAGCTTTAGCAACTGCACGCTTGGCAAGAGTGATACCCTTGTAAGCCAGTGCAACGCCAACGATTAAAATACCAGTTGAACCTACGAACGTTGCAACGCCTGCCATATCTACTGCTGCGAAAATATCAGTCATGTTGATTTCCTTTTAAAGTTTGTTTATTACCATTCGGGCTGCTTTTACTTTAAATGACAAAAACCCGAACAGAACGACGAGGCCAAAGCCCCAAGTAAATGACTCTCCAATTTCAAGAGCCGTTATCTGAATGCTTTCAACATAGGCCGCCGCATCATGGCTAGGAACTAGAACATAGCCTGAGCATTGTTCGAGTGTTTCAGTTGTTGCGGTCAACGTGCCGTCAGCATTTAGATAAATACATTGCATGGTTAGCTAACCAGCTTTACATCTGAAACCACGTTACGAGACATGTTTTCTGGGTCAGGTTGAAGTGTTAAATCAACCTCACAAATACCGTGTTGGTCTAAGATGTTTTTAAACTTGTTATACAAAGACTGCTCATCAAGGATGTTTAAAGACTTTGGTTCAAAGCCGCATTTCTGGATTTGGTGGTCACCTTGGATAAAGTCCTTTTCAGGTACTAAGTAGCTGATAGACGAAAACGCATAGTGCTTAGGTGCGCCAGTTTTTTGTGAAATGCCTTTACCATTTGCGGCAGATAATAGGGTTACTTTCATGGGGTTAACTCCATTTGATTTGGTGGTGATATACAGGCCTGATTAATAGAGTCGGGGATATCCCACGGATTAAGGCCTTTAGTTAATTGATTAATGATTTCGTTATCAGTCAGTTCTTTAACGTGACGTAAGAAATTTAAGTACTTGCCGTAAGACTGTGCGCAGTAGCGTTCTAGCCGTTCAGCAACTAAGATTCCGTTGTGTTTTGGTTTGCGAGTGGTGGTTTTAATCTCAAGACGTTTAGCGCTAACAAACTCAAAAGCAGGGTATGCAGCAGCAAAAACGGCATCGGTATTGAGAAGTGCATCCAAGGAGATAACACGGTCAATAGACCTAAGCTCAAGCTCAGCACGCACCCAATTAGGTTGAGTTTCACTTTGCATTTGCTTGCCTTTTTCATATATACGCGCCATTTTTCCATTTTTGCGACTTCCTACATAAAGGGTGTTACCGCCATTGGCAATGCAGTCATAACGCTTTTGCCAGCCATGTTTTTTCTTCCAGAGGGCTTGTTGCTCATTAGATAATTTTTGCAGTTCGCCTGTTTGAATCCATGAGAAAGAGGGCGCTTGGTTGGTTTTACAAAAGCCACCTTCTTCTAGATTTTGGAAGTAATTTAGAACAGATTTTTCGCCGTCATAGTCATCATAGGCAATGTCCAAACGGGTGATTTTTACGTTCGGCATTTTCTTAAGCATGGCGTGAAGTTTTGGAATATCGAGACCCGCACAACCTGCGCCAGAGAATGAAATCATCACGCCGCCATTGTTAGCACCCCAAGCAACAACGCCTGAATTTATATCATGACGGTAAAGTGTTGCTGACTTTTCATAGGTGAACATGCCGCCTGAGTTATGGCGATAAGACCAGCTTAAATCATCTGATGTTAAGCGGTCGGCAGCCGTAGCAACTTCAGTATTTAGAAGGTGCATAAATTTGCTAATGTCACCTTCAATCAATGAGTTAAGTGTTTTATAACGTTTAGTTTTTCTAACTACATTCTTGAAAAAGTGCGCCCGTTCTTCACTTGGAATAGCATCAACAGAGCCGTAATTACGGTAACGAGGATTGTTTTCAAACAGCTGGTCATAGTAATAATCAGAGTCATAAACAACCGATTCGTTAACTTCTACGTCTAAATCATCAGTGGCTTGTTGGTCAAATAATTCAGCACAAAGCATCGCGTTATAGGCTTCTTTGTAGGAGGCAAAGTCACCTTTACCAAACGCAATTTTGGCGTCAAAGCGAAGACGGGCAATTTCGTCAGGGCAAAAAACAACGGTTAAATAGTCGATTTTGGTTAACTGTTTAGAAGTCTGGGTCATAGTCAAATGCTCCAGAGTCGAACAGTTCTTGCCAGTTTGAATCATCAACGTCGATGATTTCGAAAGGTTCTCCACTTGCATAGTCTATGCAAAAAGCCATAGCTTCAGCGCGTGACGAATACATAAGCGGGTGTTCAATTTTATTGAAACCTAATGCGTATTCCTCAATGCCAGCTATGTATTGGAGATAGAATTTCAAACCGTAATCCTTGTTAATATGTCAAACTGTCAATCTTGAATGTTTTCGCGAATCTAACA
>NZ_JAZDAR010000009.1:0-200 GCF_036680945.1 Pseudoalteromonas sp. P80D2 | reverse complement strand
AACGTTCTTTAACAATATAAAGCAATCATCTGTGTGGGCACTCGTACAGATTGAGTTCTAACAGCGAAGCTTAGTTTACTAAGTAACGCAAACAAATTTAGAGTCTCAATTGAACTGAGTGACCAACGGAAACAAGTTTACTTGTTTCAGCACAGTCAATTCGATATCGAAAGATATCAAAATTCAGAATTCATTGAGCA
>NZ_JAZDAR010000008.1:0-1552 GCF_036680945.1 Pseudoalteromonas sp. P80D2 | reverse complement strand
CAACCTACTCACTTTCACATGGACAACCAACGCCATGCTTGTTTAGCCTGCTCCGTCCCCCCATCGCAATTATACCAAGTACGGGAATATTAACCCGTTTCCCATCGACTACGCCTTTCGGCCTCGCCTTAGGGGTCGACTTACCCTACCCTGATTAACATGGGATAGGAACCCTTGGTCTTCCGGCGTGCGGGTTTTTCACCCGCATTATCGTTACTCATGTCAGCATTCGCACTTCTGATACCTCCAGCATACCTCCCGGTACACCTTCAACGGCTTACAGAACGCTCCCCTACCACTCAAACATAGTTTGAATCCGCAGCTTCGGTGCATAGTTTAGCCCCGTTACATCTTCCGCGCAGACCGACTCGACCAGTGAGCTATTACGCTTTCTTTAAAGGATGGCTGCTTCTAAGCCAACCTCCTGGCTGTCTGGGCCTTTCCACATCGTTTCCCACTTAACTATGACTTTGGGACCTTAGCTGGCGGTCTGGGTTGTTTCCCTCTTCACGACGGACGTTAGCACCCGCCGTGTGTCTCCCGGATAGTACTTTACGGTATTCGGAGTTTGCAAAGGGTTGGTAAGTCGGGATGACCCCCTAGCCTTAACAGTGCTCTACCCCCGTAAGTATTCGTCCGAGGCTCTACCTAAATAGATTTCGGGGAGAACCAGCTATCTCCCGGTTTGATTAGCCTTTCACTCCTAGCCACAGGTCATCCCCTAACTTTTCAACGTTAGTGGGTTCGGTCCTCCAGTTGATGTTACTCAACCTTCAACCTGCCCATGGCTAGATCACCGGGTTTCGGGTCTATACCTTGCAACTATACGCCCAGTTAAGACTCGGTTTCCCTACGGCTACCCTAATCGGTTAACCTCGCTACAAAATATAAGTCGCTGACCCATTATACAAAAGGTACGCAGTCACCCTCGAAGGGCTCCTACTGCTTGTACGTACACGGTTTCAGGTTCTATTTCACTCCCCTCACAGGGGTTCTTTTCGCCTTTCCCTCACGGTACTGGTTCACTATCGGTCAGTTGGGAGTATTTAGCCTTAGATGATGGTCCACCTATATTCAGTCAAAGTTTCACGTGCTCCGACCTACTCGATTTCACTTAAGATGCATTTTCGTGTACGGGACTATCACCCTGTATCGTCAAACTTTCCAGAATGTTCCACTAACACATAATAAGCTTAAGGGCTGGTCCGGTTTCGCTCGCCGCTACTTCCGGAATCTCGGTTGATTTCTGTTCCTACGGGTACTTAGATGTTTCAGTTCTCCGCGTTCGCCTCTTACACCTATGTATTCAGTGCAAGATACCTGCAAGCAGGTGGGTTTCCCCATTCGGAAATCCTAGTCTCAAGCGCTTTTTACTAGCTTGACTAGGCTTATCGCAAGTTAATACGTCCTTCATCGCCTCCAACTGCCAAGGCATCCACCGTGTACGCTTAGTCACTTAACCATACAACCCAAACGGGTCTTTGTTAGTGACAGCTGTTAACTTCGCCAGAAGTTAATTCATCAAATAATGATGAGAATACTAAAGTAGATA
>NZ_JAZDAR010000051.1:219-71615 GCF_036680945.1 Pseudoalteromonas sp. P80D2 | reverse complement strand
TGGATGCGCATTATAGGGATGCGAAGAATTAACGCAAGCACTTTTTGAAGGTTTTTTTGATTATTTTCAAATTAGTACAATAACCATACAAATAAAGGGCTACAGAGGGGTTTTAGCTCAAAAAGCAGTCATTTATGTGAGGATAAAATGGCATAGAAAAAGCGACATACATTAAATTAGCTATGTCGCTTTTTATTTTTATAAGGCGGATTAGTTAGTAGAAATTTCCCAAACAGCGATTGAACCCGAAATTTCATTACCAACAACTAGCAATGCTTCATTCGTTGCACTTTGTTCTGCAGGTATAAATGCCATACCTTCAGGAGCAAGATCACCTGTTATATCTGCATCAGCTTCTAGGCCACGATTAAAAAAGTAATCTTGGAATGTCACATTGTATGGATTAGTAATATCAAACACCATAATGCCACCCATACGCTCTAAACCAATAAATGCAAATGTACGTTCGCCAATCGTACCCAGTGCTAACGCTTCTGGTTCTGCACCTTTGTCATCAGAGCGACTATCACCGTCATTTTCATCTTCGTTATTATTGAATGCTGCTCCGTGAACTGATGCAGTAATGCGTGAGATTTGATCGCCAGAGTCAAAAACCATCATGCCGTTACTATCCCAAATGGTAAAAGAGCGCGCACCATATGCATAGAGTGATTCATATTCGCCATTATTATCTTCATCACCTTTAACAGTGGTCACTTTTAAACGGCCAATATCACTGTTGTCATTGTTCAGGTAATCAAAATTGCTTGCCAGTGTTAAATCTTTAGCTCTGGTTTCATCTATATATGATAAACAACCATCATCTTCATCGTAATCTAGACCGCCTTTTGCTAAACAATCAGCTTCGTCGGTTGTATCAAAGAAATATTCTCGTGCATCACCTTCGTTCGCTGTGACAATAAAGTTAGCACCTTTCCAGGTAAAGCTTAAAATAGTATCTGGTTGATACATGCCATAGAGACCAGGGTACGATTTAAAGTTAACGCCACCGTCTTTATCTGATGCATCAAAAAGTAAATTAGACCAATCCTTAAAACCTAAGCCTTTTAGCTCGATGCTATTATCTTCAAGATTGACGATAGCAAGGGCGTTATTTTCTTGTAGTGACACGTAGGCAAACTTATTGTCTTTCGAAACGCTGATGTATTCAGGTTCTAAATCCATAGCTACGGTTGTATTAATCAAGTTACCGTTGATTGTTCGACCTGTCGGGTTAGCAAATACAATCCCAAGTTCTTCAAGCTCTGCTTGTTTGTCGTTATAAGCTGAAAAAGTAAGGCTAATAGCAGTATCTGCAATTACACCATTATTGATATTAATAATGCTGATAGAGCCTTCAGGGTCAATACTGTAATCACCATTGGGTTCGCCTTCATTTGCAACCAATACTTTATTGCCATCATGGCTAAAAGTAACCATGTCGGGCAGGGCGCCTACAGTAACATTTTTAATAAACTGAGGCTCGTCGCCACTAATATCATAAAATGCGATTAAACCGGCATCACCGGTATTACTTGCAGCCATAGCGACTGCTAAAAGTTCATTATTAGCATCAATAGCGATACTGTTTGCATCGCCCACACTGTGCTCATTAAGTGCAAGGGTAATCTCTGAGCTTAAATTAGTGCCGTTTATTACCCCTTCGTTATCTTTAACTAAAGCTTCACGGTCAAAGCTATCGGCTTTCATGATATTAACGACCGCAGAATCACCGGAACTATTGATAGCAAATATTCGTTGTTTAGATGCTTGGTAAGCAACAATTTCCGCAGCACCTTCAGGGCTTTCTGCGTTCAGCACTGCACGGCCGATAAGATTTATAGTTAAAGCAGCGTTTGCATCTGTACCGTTTGCTCCGTCATTTCCGTTTGTACCATCGGTGCCATTTACCCCATCAGTTCCATTAGTACCATTTTGACCTGCAGGACCTTGTTCACCTTGTAGGCCGTCTTTGCCGTCGTCACCGTCTAATGAGCAGCCAGAAAGAATGGTTAAAAGTGATAGCGCAATAATTGATCTTTTTAACATTATTATTTTTCCTTGGAGTTGTATTGAGGCAATTACAACACGCAGGCATTACAACTATATGGCACTTTTATGAGAACAAAATTTAGTCATAAAAAAAGCGAGTATAAACTCGCTTTTTATTTATAAATTAGTAGGGTAGCTCATTACTTTTTAGTTGGGCGCTTCCAACCAGTAAGGTTACGTTGTTTACCACGAGCGACTGCAAGCTGCTCATCTTCAACAGTATTAGTGATAACAGAGCCTGCGCCAATCGTTGCCATTGAGCCAATATTAACAGGGGCCACCAGTGATGAGTTAGAACCGATAAAGGCGTTATCTCCAATAATGGTTTTTGATTTATTTACGCCATCATAGTTACAAGTAATAGTACCTGCGCCAATATTAACTTTTTCGCCAACTTCAGTGTCGCCTAAGTAGGTTAGGTGGTTTGCTTTTGAGCCTTTGCCTAAGCGAGTCTTTTTCATCTCAACGAAGTTACCAATGTGTGAGTCTTCTTCCATAATCGCACCAGGGCGAAGGCGGGCATAAGGACCTAAAGTACATTTAGCAGCAACACTGGCTTCTTCAACTAGTGAGTTAGCTTTAATAACAACGTTATCGCCGATAGTACAATCTTTAAGTACGCAATTTGGGCCAATTTGTACGTTATTACCAAGCGTTACTTTACCTTCGAAAATAACATTAACGTCGATCAGTACGTCTTCGCCAGTCGTTACTTCACCACGTACATCAATACGAGCAGGATCAGCAAGTGTTGCGCCGTTTAGCATTAGCTCTTCTGCTTGCCATGCTTGATATGCACGTTCAAGCGCTGAAAGTTGTACGCGATTATTAGCACCTTCAACTTCCATCGGATGCTCAGGCTGTGCAGAAGTAATTTCAACACCTTCACTGTGTGCCATCGCCACAATATCTGTTAAGTAATATTCACCTTGGGCGTTATTGTTAGATAGGTTACCTAACCAGCGTTTAAGTAGCGCACCATTAGCAGCCATAATACCGGTATTGATTTCTTTAATCGCAAGTTGCTCAGGTGAAGCATCTTTTTGTTCGATAATACCTACTAGCTTGCCATTTTCACGGATCATTCGGCCATAACCTGATGGGTCATCTAAGGTAACCGTTAATACTGCTAAGCCTTTTTCTGGAGTCGCAGCAAGAAGCTTTTCTAAGGTTGCGCGTCTTGTTAGTGGCACATCACCATAGAGAATTAATACGGTGTCATCATCGGCAATGTGTTCTTTAGCAACAGCGACAGCATGACCTGTACCGAGTTGTTCTTCTTGTAATACCCAGTTTACTTGGTTGTGCGATAGGGCTTCTTGAAGCTGCTCACGGCCATGACCGTAAACAAGATTTGTTTCACGAGCGCCAAGGGCAGTGGCATTATCAATAACGTGCTGAACCATAGGTTTGCCAGCAACTTTGTGTAATACCTTAGGTAGAGCAGAGCGCATACGGGTGCCTTTACCCGCAGCGAGAATAACGGTAGTCAGAGACATTAAAACAATATCCTTCTTTCTTTGTTTTAGTGGGACGTAATGAATTTAGCTATAAACATGCAAAGTTGCGCAAGTCACATCATGTGCAAATACTCAATCCTAGCTTGAAGGAAAGAACCTTGTATAAAAGCTTAGCTCATTATCAATTAACACATTGTAGCGGGGAAAAGTGCAGGTTATAAGTACAATGATCAGAATAGGGTATAAAACAGTGAATTTTAGACACAAAAAAGCCCACGTTAAGTGGGCTTTTCGAAAACCGAGTAGGCTTACTTTTTACGTAATTGTTGAATTACGCGAAGTTGAGCGATTGCTTCAGCAAGCTGTACTGCAGCTTGTTGATAATCTAACTCAGCAGTTGACGTATTCGCCATTTGCTCTTCAGCATCACGTTTAGCTTTTTCAGCCGCTTGCTCGTCTAGGTCTTCACCACGTACTGCAGTATCTGCAAGAATCGTGATGCGATCAGGTTGAACTTCTAGCGTGCCGCCAGCAATATACATCACGTCTTCGTGACCAAATTGCTTAACTAAACGTACCATACCAGGTTTTAGGGCAGTTAATAATGGAGCGTGACCATAGTTAACACCAAGGTCACCTTCACTACCACTCACTTGAATCGATTCAACCAGACCAGAGAACAAGCTCTCTTCTGCGCTTACTACGTCAAGATGTACAGTCATAGCCGCCATACTACCCTCCTAATTACATGCTTTTGGCTTTTTCTTGAGCTTCTTCAATAGAGCCAACCATGTAGAACGCTTGCTCTGGCATATCATCAAACTCACCGTTTAAGATACCTTTGAAGCCAGCAATTGTGTCTTTAAGTGACACGTATTTACCAGGCGCGCCTGTGAATACTTCAGCAACGAAGAACGGCTGAGATAGGAAACGCTGGATTTTACGTGCACGAGATACAACTTGCTTATCTTCGTCAGAAAGCTCGTCCATACCTAGGATTGCGATGATGTCTTTAAGTTCTTTATAACGTTGAAGAACTGTTTGAACGCCACGCGCAGTATCGTAGTGCTCTTGACCGATTACTAGTGGGTCAAGTTGACGTGAAGATGAATCAAGTGGGTCTACCGCAGGGTAGATACCAAGTGAAGCGATATCACGAGAAAGTACTACTGTTGCATCTAAGTGAGCAAACGTTGTTGCTGGAGATGGGTCAGTTAAGTCATCCGCAGGTACGTATACCGCTTGGATTGAAGTGATTGAACCCGTCTTAGTAGATGCGATACGCTCTTGAAGTACACCCATTTCTTCAGCAAGAGTTGGTTGGTAACCTACTGCTGAAGGCATACGACCTAGAAGTGCTGATACCTCTGTACCCGCTAGAGTATAACGGTAGATGTTATCAACGAAGAAAAGTACGTCACGACCTTCGTCACGGAACTTCTCAGCCATAGTAAGACCAGTTAACGCTACGCGTAAACGGTTACCCGGTGGCTCATTCATTTGACCGTATACTAGAGATACTTTATCTAGTACGTTTGAGTCGTTCATCTCATGGTAGAAGTCATTACCCTCACGAGTACGCTCACCAACACCTGCGAATACTGAGTAACCGCTGTGCTCGATTGCGATGTTACGGATAAGTTCCATCATGTTTACGGTTTTACCAACACCGGCACCACCGAATAGACCAACTTTACCACCTTTAGCGAATGGACATACAAGGTCGATTACCTTGATACCAGTCTCTAAAAGTTCTACTGAACTTGATTGTTCTTCATAAGAAGGTGCTGCACGGTGAATAGACATACGCTCTTCTTCACCAATTGGACCAGCTTCATCAATAGGGTTACCTAATACGTCCATGATACGACCTAGTGTCTTCGTACCTACTGGAACGTGGATTGGCTGACCTGTACCTTCTACTGCAGTACCACGACGTAAACCGTCAGTAGTACCAAGTGCGATACCACGTACCACACCGCCACCTAGCTGTTGTTGAACTTCTAAAGTTAAACCAGCTAAGTCGCCATCTGTTACTTTTAGTGCGTCATATACGGCTGGCACGTTGTCTTGTGGAAATTCGATATCCACAACGGCGCCGATAATTTGGACGACCTTACCTAAACTCATGTCTATTCCTCTCATTAAACTTTGCCGAAGCGTTAAACTGCTGCCGAACCGCCAACAATCTCACTAATTTCTTGTGTGATTGCAGCTTGACGAGCCTTGTTATAAACAAGCTGTAACTCATCCATAAGGTCGCCAGCGTTATCAGTTGCAGCTTTCATTGCAACCATACGGGCAGCCTGTTCAGAGGCAGCGTTCTCAACTACACCTTGGTATACTTGAGACTCAATAAAGCGTACTAACAGAGCTTCTAAAATCGCTTCTGGGTTTGGCTCATATAAGTAATCCCAAGAATGTTGAGATACTTCTTCTTCAGCTTTTGGCAAAGGGAGTAACTGATCGATTGTTGGCTCTTGCTTCATAGTATTAACGAACTTGTTAAATACTACGTATAAGCGGTCAATTTTACCTTCAGAGTATGCATCTAGCATTGTCTTTACAGGACCAATAACGTCTTGTAGTGAAGGTGTATCTCCTAAGTTCGCTTTTTTAGCGACTAACTTACCGCCAAAACGTTGGAAAAAGCCAGCTGCTTTGCTACCTAAAGTAGTAAATTCAGCTTCAACGCCTTTTTCTTTCCACGCTTTAACATCTAGGGCAACTTTTTTGAACTCGTTTGAGTTCAAGCCACCACATAGACCACGGTCAGTAGAGATAACAATATAACCAACTCGTTTTACTTCACGCTCTTCTAAGAAAGGGTGAGTAAAATCAAGATTTGCTTGAGCAACACGACCAATCACTTGGCGTAAGTTTTCAGCGTATGGACGGCTTGACGCCACACGTTCCTGCGCTTTTTTCATTTTAGACGCAGCAACCATTTCCATTGCGCTGGTGATCTTTTGAGTATTCTTGATACTCCCGATCTTGCTTTTAATCTCTTTTCCGCTGGCCATGACTCTCTCTCCGAATCAGGTGGGCTTTAGTTGCCTAAAGCTCACCATTCATAACTAAATTACCAAGTTTGCGTCGACTTGAACTTCTCTAGAAGTTCTTTAAGTTGAGCTTCAATCTCAGCGTTGTAGTTACCAGTTTCATTGATTTGAGCCATTAGCTCTGCGTATGTGCTGTTTGCATAAGAAATTAGGCCAGCTTCGAAATCCATGATTTTCGCGATTTCGATGTCTTTTAGGTAGCCTTTTTCAGCAGCAAATAGCGACAGAGACATTTCAGCAACAGACATTGGTGCGTACTGTTTCTGCTTCATTAGCTCTGTTACGCGCTCACCATGCTCTAATTGAGCACGTGTTGCATCGTCAAGGTCAGACGCGAACTGCGAGAACGCAGCTAATTCACGGTACTGAGCTAACGCTAGACGGATACCACCACCTAGTTTCTTAACGATTTTAGTTTGCGCTGCACCACCAACACGAGATACCGAGATACCAGCGTTAACAGCTGGACGGATACCTGAGTTGAATAAGTCAGTTTCTAAGAAGATCTGACCATCGGTGATAGAGATAACGTTTGTCGGTACGAACGCAGAAACGTCGCCGCCTTGAGTTTCAATGATTGGCAATGCCGTCAATGAACCTGTTTTACCTTTCACTTCACCATTAGTGAACTTCTCAACGTAATCAGCGTTTACACGTGATGCACGCTCTAGAAGACGTGAGTGAAGGTAGAATACGTCACCTGGGTATGCTTCACGGCCTGGTGGACGCTTAAGTAGTAATGAGATTTGACGGTAAGCAACAGCTTGCTTAGATAAATCATCATATACGATTAGCGCGTCTTCACCACGGTCACGGAAGTATTCACCCATAGTACAACCAGAGAATGGTGCTAGGTACTGAAGTGCCGCAGATTCAGAAGCAGATGCAACAACAACAATCGTGTTTTCTAATGCACCGTGCTCTTCTAATTTACGTACTACGTTAGCGATAGTAGATGCTTTTTGACCAACTGCAACGTACACACACTTAACGCCTGTACCTTTTTGGTTGATGATAGCATCGATTGCTAATGCAGTTTTACCAGTTTGGCGGTCACCGATCACAAGCTCACGTTGACCACGACCTACTGGGATCATCGCATCGATAGATTTATAACCAGTTTGTACTGGCTCATCTACTGATTGACGTTCGATAACGCCTGGTGCGATTTTCTCAACAGGTTCAAAACCGTCGTTATCTAAAGCGCCTTTACCGTCGATAGGTGCACCTAGTGTGTTAACAACACGACCAAGTAGACCACGACCAACAGGAACCTCTAGGATACGACCAGTTGATTTAACTTTTACGCCTTCTTTAAGGTCAGCGTAAGGACCCATTACTACAGCACCTACTGAGTCACGCTCAAGGTTTAGTGCGATAGCATAACGGTTGCCAGGAAGCTCGATCATCTCACCTTGCATACAGTCAGCAAGACCGTGGATGCGGATGATACCGTCAGTAACAGATACGATAGTACCTTCGTTACGAGCTTCACTTACAACTTCGAACTGCTCAATACGTTGTTTGATCAGATCTGAAATTTCAGTGGAATTAAGTTGCATGCTCTTTTTCCCAATTACGATTGTAGTGATGTAGCTAAGCGGGCTAATTTGCCACGTACTGAGCCGTCGATTACAGTGTCACCCGCCTTAATGATAAGACCGCCAACAACTGTAGTATCTTCACTACAATTCAGCTTAACTTTGCGTGCGAAACGTTTTTCAAGTGCCGCTACCAATGTTGCTTGCTGCTCAGCAGCAAGCGGTGTTGCAGAAATCACGTCAACGTCGATTTCTTTGTCGTAGTCCGCTTTAAATTCAGCGAATAACTCAGCAACAGCAGGCAGTGCAACTAAACGTCCATTTTCAGCCATCACCTTGATTAGGTTCTGACCTTGTTCGTTGAGCTGCTCTGCACAGATCTTGATAAACAGATCTGCTTGTTCAGTAGCAGTAGGCAATCCAGCTAGCGCGGCAGCGGCTTGCTCGTTGCTGGCAACGTGGCCAGCAAAGAACAGCATGTCGTTCCAACTTTCAACAGTGCCTTTTTCAACGGCAAGTTCAAAAGCCGCTTTAGCGTATGGGCGAGCGATAGTAGCCAATTCAGACATGCTCATACCCTCCTAATTACAGCTCAGCGACAAGTTTTTCAACGATGTCACTGTGTGCGGCTTGATTGATTTCGCGCTCTAAAATCTTCTCAGCACCAACCACTGCCAGCGTCGCTACTTGTTTACGTAGTTCTTCTGTTACACGGTTACGCTCTGCTTCGATTTCAGAGTGCCCTTGAGCAATAATTTTTTCACGCTCTTGTTGACCACGAACAGTTTCTTCGTCAACGATTAGCGTGGCACGCTTTTTAGCTTGTTCAATGATATCAGCCGCTTGAGCTTTTGCCTCTTTAAGCTGCTCAGCAGCTTTCTTTTGCGCAAGTTCTAAGTCTTTTTCGGCTCTATCAGAGGCAGCTAAACCATCTTCGATTTTCTTCTGGCGAGCTTCAATTGCACCATTTAGTGGTGGCCATACGTATTTCATACAGAAAAGTACGAAAACCGTAAATGCAATTAATTCACCGATAAGAGTGGCTGTTAAGTTCACGACCGCTCCTCCTTAAAATAGTAAGCTGTTCAAAAAATAATATTAAAGTACGAACAACAATACCATTGCGATACCAACACCGATCATAGCTACGGCATCGATTAGACCAGCAAGGATGAACATCTTAACTTGTAATGAAGGTGCAAGTTCAGGTTGACGTGCACAAGCTTCTAGGAATTTACCACCCATGTTACCGAAGCCGATAGCAGTACCGATTGCACCGAAGCCGATAAGTAGAGCAACAGCGATGTACTTAAGACCAATCATTAGTTCCATTTTTTTCTCCAAAGTTTCAATTGTAAATTAAAGTTAAAATTTAAAAGTGTAAAAAATTAGTGATTATCTGAGCTTGCCATGCTTAGGTATACGATTGTAAGCATCATGAATACGAATGCTTGCAGTACGATTACTAAGATGTGGAATACAGCCCAAATAAAGTGCAACGGTAGTTGCATTAAACCAACTGCGCCGATCAAGATGAAAATCAACTCACCAGCATATAAGTTACCGAATAAACGCAGTGCTAACGAGAACGGCTTAGCAACTAAAGCGATTGTTTCTAGTAATAAGTTACATGGGATTAAGAACACCATCGCTAGCTTGTTATTAGAGCTAAACGGGTGAAGCGTTAATTCAGCTAAGAATCCGCCAATCCCTTTGATTTTGATTGCGTAACCGATCATCAGAATGAATACACCAATAGCAAGTGCAGCAGTCATGTTGATGTCTGTAGTAGGTACAATCTTCATGTAAACGTCGTGAGAATCCATACCAAATGCTTGCTCGCCAACGAAGCCAGCGAATGCAGGTAGGAAATCAACCGGAATCAAGTCCATTAAATTCATTAAGAACACCCAAACGAAAATCGTTAGAGCTAATGGAGCGATTAATGCGCTTTTACCGTGGTATGTGTCACGTACGTTGTCGCCAACGAACTCAACGATCATTTCAATGAAACACTGAAATTTACCAGGTACACCGGTATTTGCTTTCTTAGCGGCACTACGGAAGATCCATAAAAATACAAGACCTAGACCGATTGACCATGCGAGGGTATCTATATTCCATGTCCAGAAACCACTGTCTGCACACGCTTTGTTGAAGGCAAGACCAGCGTCGGTCGAGCACATCTTAGCGTTAGTTAAGTGGTGCTGAATATGGCTTGATAGAGTTACTTCTTCTGCAGCCATGTTATATCCCAAAAGTTAATGATTAAAAAAAACGGGCGCAAACAATCCGCTAAATAACACCAATACATAAACACAGAAAAACGGTAATAAAACGACCGTGTAAGACTTCAGTATCAGTGCAAACAAAACGATTGTTAGCATAAATTTTAATCCGTTGCCGCGCTTTAGCGAGGCATACACTTGATTTACTCGACTTGCACCCATATAACGGAATGCATAGACAGCAAATACAAAATTAGGGAGTAGTGCAACAGCTCCGCCAGCAAGCGCTGACTGGCCGGCATTGACTCCCCAACCTATAAAAACAATTACTGCAGCGATTAATGCTACGATACCCTGAAGACAAATTAATTTAAATGCGGCAAGCCTATACGGCCTTGCTAACCTATTAGTCACGTTTTGTTAACCTTTAGAACGTTAAATTGTCAGGGTATGAAAACTGGCGAAATTATACTGATTCCTACCAGTTTTGCAACTTGAGTCGACCCTTTGTAGTGCAAAAACACCACAAATGTCTCTTTTTGGACATGTTATTAATTAATGACGGGAATAGTCTTAATTTATACGGCTTAAAATGCCATCCAACTCATCAAGAGTTGTATAAGAGATAACCAGTTTGCCTTTGCCTTTTTTATTGTAGTTTATTTCTACTTTGGCGCCTAAATTTTCAGCAAGTTTTTGTTCTAACTGTTTGACATCCGGATCTTTTTCTTGCACTTCTTTTTTCGGGGCTGGTTCTAAGATAGAGCGAACTAATTTCTCAGTTTCACGAACAGTCAACGCTTTAGCAACGGCTAATCTAGCAGCATCTGACTGCGCTTCGCCTTCAAGTGCCAATAAACAACGTGCATGACCCATTTCGATGTCGCCATGCTCTAACAAGATTTTAACATCTTCATTAAGATTATTTAGACGTAGTAAATTAGTCACAGTCGTACGCGATTTACCAACAGCTTCGGCGACTTGTTGATGAGTGAGTTCAAATTCGTTAAGTAAACGATTCAATGCAATCGCTTCTTCCATCGCGTTTAGGTCTTCACGTTGGATATTTTCAATCAATGCGATTGCAACGGCTGCTTCATCTGGTACATCTTTGATGATACATGGAACAGCATCTAATTTTGCAAGTTGAGCAGCACGCCAACGACGTTCACCAGCAATAATTTCATATTTGTCTGCACCAATTTGGCGCACAACAATTGGCTGAATGATGCCTTGAGCACGAATTGAGCTGGCTAACTCTTCTAGCGCTTCTTCAGACATGTCTTTACGCGGTTGATATTTACCCGATTGTAAAAACTCAATCGCTAATTTTTGCAGCTCACCTTTGCTTTGCTCTGCAACAACTTCAGAGACTTGCTCTGGTGTTGCTGTCGCTTGTTGCTGATTATTTGCACTTGGGGCAGGTTTTGATGAACTTAATAAAGCGTCGAGTCCTCGGCCTAAACCGCGTTTTTTAGCAGACATGTTATTTTTTTACCTCGAAGTTAGGCTACTGCTGAAGATGTTTTCTCTTTTCTACGTAACATTTCGCCGGCTAGGGCTAAGTAAGCTTTAGCACCACTTGATGCACGGTCATAATACATGGCAGGGGCACCAAAACTCGGCGCTTCTGCTAAACGGACATTACGTGGGATAACGGTACGATATACTTTATCGCCAAAATGTTGTTTGAGTTGTTCTGATACATCATTTGCAAGGCGATTGCGCGGATCATACATGGTGCGCAAAATCCCTTCAATTGTTAACGCTGGGTTTACTAGCTTAGATAGCTGCGTAATGGTATCCATTAATGCCGTTAAACCTTCAAGGGCATAATACTCACATTGCATCGGAACTAAAATCGAATCTGCGGCAGCCATTGCATTAACAGTAAGCATGTTAAGTGAAGGCGGGCAGTCGATAAAAATGAAATCGTATTGGTCTTGAATTTGTTCAAGCGCATTACGTAAACGCACTTCACGAGCAAACAATTCCATTAGTTTAACTTCAGCGGCAGTCACATCGCCATTAGCAGCAATTAAGTGATACTCACCTGAGGTTTCTTTATTGATCACTTCATCGATTGGTGTTTCTTCAATCAATAAATCATAAATAGTCGCAACATCACCGTATTTATCGACACCACTACCCATGGTAGCGTTTCCTTGCGGATCAAGATCGATTAATAACACTTTACGCTTCGTCGCGGCCATCGATGCCGCGAGATTCACAGCGGTGGTTGTTTTACCAACACCACCTTTTTGGTTTGCTAATGCGATGACTTTTGCCACAGTGCTCTGATCCCTAGTCTTTAGATAGAATGATTAGATGTCTTTGCGCATCTAACTCAGGTACTTCCAAGCTGATTTTTTCATCAAACTTAATACCTTTAGGTAATGAGTCTAGTTCTTCGCTCGGAAATACGCCTTTTAAGGCGATAAATTTACCTGAATGATCAATCAAGTGCGCACACCAGTCAACCATATCTTGTAAAGAGGCGAATGCACGACTTAATACACCATCTAATTTAACACTTGGTTGATATTCTTCAACTCTAGACTGCACTGGGGTTACATTTTCAAGGCCAAGTGCATGTTTTACCTGCATCAAAAAGCGTACGCGTTTTCCTAAACTATCTAACAACACAAATTGTGTATCAGGTAAAGCGATAGCTAATACGATACCCGGTAAACCAGGACCGGTACCTACATCAATGTAATGTTTGCCTTTAAGGTGTGGTGCAACAACTAAGCTATCCATAATATGTTTAACCATCATTTCTTCAGGTAAACGAACAGAGGTTAAGTTATACGCTTTGTTCCACTTGTCTAATAATTCAACATATTGCACAAGTTGTTGTTGCTGTTTTTCTGTTAGCGCAATATCAGTTTGCGCTAACAGCGAAGTTAATTGTTGTTGTAACACTGTATTCCTCACCAACTACGCAGTCTTGCGCAGTAAGCCTTGCTTTTTCAGATAGACTAATAATAGCGAAATAGCAGCAGGGGTGATACCTGAAATACGTGACGCTTGGCCAATTGTATCTGGACGACTATCAGTAAGCTTTGCGATAACCTCATTTGATAAACCAGAAACAGTTGAATAATCAAAGTCTTTTGGTAATACAGTTTGTTCATGACGTAGCTGCTTATTGATCTCATCTTGCTGACGAGCAATATAGCCTGCGTACTTAGTATGGATCTCAACTTGCTCAAGTGCAGCTTGATTATCAAACTTAGAACCTAAACCATCGATCGCCATTAAATCGTTATAACGAATTTCAGGACGGCGGATCAGATCTTCAAGGCTCGCTTCACGAGTCAGTGGTGTTTTTAATAACGCGTTTACTTGATCAACAGCAACGTGATCTTTGTGGATCCATGTTTCTTTTAAACGTTGCGTTTCTTTTTCGATGATTTCCATTTTTTCGTTAAATGCAGCCCAACGAGCATCGTCAACTAAGCCTAGTTCACGACCTTTTTCAGTTAAACGAATGTCGGCATTATCTTCACGAAGTAATAAACGGTATTCAGCACGGCTAGTAAACATACGGTACGGTTCTTTAGTACCTAATGTTGCTAGGTCGTCAATGAGTACACCTGTGTATGCTTCATCACGACGAGGTGTCCAAGACTCTTTACCTTGTACTTGTAATGCGGCGTTCATACCCGCAATTAAACCTTGCGCGCCGGCTTCTTCGTAACCGGTTGTACCATTGATTTGGCCTGCGAAGAATAAACCATTAATAAACTTAGTTTCTAATGATTGCTTTAAGTCGCGCGGATCAAAGAAGTCATACTCAATAGCATAACCAGGACGACAAATATGTGCATTTTCAAAACCAGTGATTGATTGCACAATTTCAAGCTGTACATCAAACGGTAAGCTCGTTGAAATACCATTTGGATATAATTCGTATGATGTTAAACCTTCAGGCTCAACAAAGATTTGATGTTTGTCTTTATCAGCAAAACGTACGATCTTATCTTCGATTGAAGGGCAGTAACGTGGACCAATACCTTCAATTACACCTGAATACATAGGTGAGCGATGTAAGTTATTGCGGATCACATCATGTGTTTTTTCATTTGTATAAGTGATGTAACACGGGATCTGCTGTGGGTGATCCGATTGTTTACCCATAAATGAGAATACAGGCGTAGGGGTATCACCAGGCTGTTCTTGCATCTTGCTAAAGTCAACAGTTCGCGCATCAATACGAGGAGGCGTGCCTGTTTTTAAACGATCAACACGGAAAGGTAATTCACGTAATCGCTCTGCAAGTGCAATTGAAGGTGGATCACCTGCACGACCGCCTTTGAAGTTCTCTAAACCTATATGGATCTGACCACCTAAGAAAGTACCTACGGTAAGAACCACAGAAGGCGCACTAAAACGTAGACCCATTTGCGTTACAACACCGATTACTCGATCACCTTCAACGATTAGATCGTCACATGATTGTTGGAAGATCTTTAAGTTTTCTTGATGTTGTAAAGTGTGTTGAATAGCTGCTTTATACAAAGCACGGTCAGCTTGAGCACGTGTAGCACGTACAGCAGGGCCTTTAGAAGAATTTAAAGTACGAAATTGAATACCGCCTTTATCAATAGCCTGAGCCATTGCACCACCAAGTGCATCGATCTCTTTAACTAAATGGCCTTTACCAATACCGCCAATTGCCGGATTACAAGACATTTGACCAAGGGTATCCATATTATGAGTTAGCAATAGGGTATTCATGCCCATGCGAGCAGATGCTAATGCAGCTTCAGTACCTGCATGTCCACCACCTACAACAATAACATCAAAACGTTCGTGAAAAATCATTTATGGGATCCTACTTAATCGACCAGCAAAACTTTGTAAAGGGAGCGTATTCTACCTAGAAATTTAGAGAAGATAAATGATTAAACAGTGCTCAAGATCTAAGTGGGTGATCTCTAATAATATAAAGGATCTTTTAAAGAGATCTTTTATTACTCTTACTACTAGTAACGGCTAGATCTGTTGATAATGTTCGCTTTACCATTTAAAACATGATCTTAACGCAGACCTAAAGGTGTTAATATGATCGGATCTTCCCGCGTAAAAGCTTTGATCAAAAGGGCTATTTATACACAGGGCAATATCGATTGGATCTTATCCAAGGGATAAACTAGGTTAAAATCGCAGTTAGATCAGTGTTTATCCACAATACGATCTAAATTATCAGTAAATTGTGGGTAACTTTTATAACAACGATCAACGCCGATCGGCTTAATTGAGCCCTGCTGATTCGATCCAGCTTGGTAACCAGGCTAATGCCGTGTCTTCTGGCAATGCTTCATCAAGAATATTTAGCTCTAAGCGTTCTGCCACGCGGTTTGCGCCTTTATTAGCTAATAACTCATCTAGATTACGGCCTGCATAGTTATAGGTGTCGTAACTAGTGTCACCTAATCCGATCACACTGTAGTTTAATCCTTTAAGATCAGCCTGTTGGTTAATAGACTCAACAAATGGCAGTAGGTTCTCTGGGTAGTCTCCCGCGCCGTATGTAGAAGTACATAACAACCAAATAGTATCTTGCTGATCAATATCATCAAATACAGGCTGTTCATGAAGCTGGACTTGGATCCCTTGTTGTTCAAGGGCTTCTGCTAGTTGCTCAGCCACGTATTCTGCAGATCCCATTTGGCTGCCAACGATGATATTTACTGATTGCATGTGATTGATCATGTATAGAAATAAGTGGCCACATGATAACTAAGTTAGGGTGTGAGTAAAGCGTTGAATTACGATCTGAATAAGTTTTTCTGCTTAAAATGACAGCTTTAATTTAATACTTTTTATAATCTACTGTTTTTAATAGTTTTTTATATTTATTCATAAATTAAACCCTTTGATCAAGCTGTTAATAAATTTGGGGAAAGTTCTGATCAAGCTAAATATTGGAAACTGTATAACTTTGCTAAGTTGTTGATCTTTAATTATGTGTAAGCGCTTAATTTTTCAGATCTGATAAAAATAGTGAGTATGATCGTTTTGTGGATAGATCGCTTGTTGATAACGATCGGTTTGCAATTTGCGATCAATAAAATAGATCGGAAAAAACTTAAATAAGCGCTAATAAAGGCTGTTTTTAAGAAAATTAGTTATCAAAAAGGGCTGTTGTATGAAAATAAATTCAAATTTCCGCGTTTTTTTATGATCAAATCAGCCTTTAGATCTAAAAAAGCCCCAAATGTGGATAACATTTTTAGCTAGATTCGATCTTAAAAGCTGTTTTGATCTAATTTTTTAGCTCGCTAAGTTAGTTTTCGATCTGAGTTAAACTGGTTTTTATTGTATTACCGACTAGATCATAGAGTGAATTACCCAATGAAAACCGTTTTGCACCACCAGCGAAAGCGGCTTTTGCTGAGTTAAAATTGCTCATTGCCATAACATTTAATGGCATATCTACTGTGTTAGCTAAGCTGGTTATGTGCTCTATGTTAGTTAAGCCGGGCACAAACAGACCGTCTGCACCTGCATTTTGATACGCTTTTGCTCGCTTTAATGTTGCTTGAAAAGGGGAGTCACTAACAAAGTAGGTATCGGTTCTGGCGTTTATAAATAAACCACCGAAGCCATTTTCGTTAAGTACTTTCTTTATTTCACTAATAATAGTGCATTGCTGTTCGATAGATCTCAGTGCGTTAGTGTCTTTATCTGAGTCCTCTATGTTGATGCCTACAACTCCTAATCTTGCTAACGCTAAAACGTTTTCGCTAATTTGCAGCGGATCGTTACTGTAGCCTGACTCTATATCCACAGAGAGTGGAATATAAAGGTGTTCGGTTAAGCTTTTAACCAGCGCTAATTGAGTTTTAAAAGGGATGTTTTCACCATCAGCTAATCCTAAACTGGCTGCAATTCCCCAGCTAGTTGTTGCGACGGCTTTAGCTCCCGCAGCTTGGATGAATTGTGCTGAACTAAGATCCCACGCATTAGCAAGTACAAAGCCCCTATGCTGGTGGTGTAATTGGTGAAAGAGTTGATATTTGTCCATGATGTCCTCCGTTTAATGACATCGCTAGACTAATTGATATGAGGTTAATTACTGGCTGGTTTCGGCCCTGAACCGATAATTGCTTACTGGACTAAATACAAAAAAGAGTCTTGCGACTCTTTTTTATAATATTGATGACCGGAATTTATTTACCGATACAATAAGTGAAAAAACCAATAAAAACAGTAGGTTTATATTTTCTAGGTGGGTCTGTGGTGGCCCACTTTCGCATTAGAAAATATCGTGCAAGTAAACTAAAGGAAAGTAAGCCCGATCACCAAGTTTAATCATCGATAGTTTATAGATGCTTTTCTGTTAAGTGCTTTTGCCGCGTGTTTGATGAAATCATTCAGATCATCACCACTTTCAACCTTATTACTAAATAGCCAGTCATCTAGTTCTAATCGATTAAAAATGATTCTTCTGCCATTAGGCTTTGAATGAGGGATGATCCCTGCGTGAGTGAGTTTATAAATATAGCTTTTAGCTAACCCCGTATAGATCACACATTCATCTACGGTAAGATTGGATACAGTACTTAGATAGCTTTTTATCTGTACTTTTTCTAGTAAAGTCATCTTTTCAACATTACTTGGTCTGTCATTATTGCTCACGTTCATGGTCTACTCTCTTAAATCTTTTGGGAAAACGGGAATTTTGGGAAAATTAAATTTATTCATAACGTTAAGTTGGGAAATAAACTTGGGAAAGTGCTTCATCTAAAGCTAAATCAGCCACAATTTGTTGTGGTAGCACTTTAAAGTAGCGACCACCAGGTGGCCCTCCTGCGATTACTTTCTTGAATGTTCCTCGACCTTCACGGCTTTCCAACCAATGATTTTTACACATTAATTTAATCGTATGAGAAATATCATTTCTATAACTAACCTTTAAGCCTTCCATAAATGCATCACGAGTTACGAACCAAGCAAGCTGACCATCTTTTTCTATTGCGTAGCCGTAGTTATCACCTAAAAACTTACCTTCAGGTAATAATTTTCGACGCCAAAGTTTTAATGCATAGGGTAATTGTTTTATTAACTTGTCATCTTCTGAATCACTAGAAGAGCCACGTATTTCGAGCCAAGCATCAAATGCTTCTTTTGCGCTTTTTTCAGCAAGGCCTTTAGGCCAAGGCATAAGCCCAGCTGAAGCCGCTAATTCACCACTCACACCATGTAACGCAAATCTTTTTGCTGCTTCAATAACCTGATTGCCATTATTTTCTTTTGTTATTTCCCAATGGGTTAACATTGCTTTGATATTGCGATTTAAAAGAGTAGGGAGATCGTCAATAGTGCTTAAGTATTCAACCCATTTTGGCATAACAGTGCCATGATTTTCGTTAACGGCTTTCCAAATAGATTCAGAAAAGTCATTCATGTTGTTATGACCATAAAGATCGTCATAGGCACCATACTGCCTTTGGGCTGGTACTTCTAAGAAGCGGATTTCTTGACCTGCTTTTACGCCTTTGTGTATTGATGAAAGTTTTTCTTCAAGTCCCATTTCTCCTGTACTTAAAAAAATAAGTCGCCACTTTTTTCGCTGACTTTGGGAGCCATCTTTATTACTGCGTGATTTTGACATTCCATTAGCTATTGTATAAATGGATTGGTCTACCACCTCAGGGTCAACCTGATGCAGTTCATCTAAGCAAAGCAGTAAGTTATTGTGTTCAACCGCTATTGCTTCTAACCCATTAGCGGTGCTTCTCCATGCATAATAGAAGTCAGTACCTGAGTACAAGCTTGCAGCCATGATTAAGATCGTTGTTTTAGATACTTTGGACTTACCAAACAGGTGAACACCACAACTAGGCCAATTTAACCAGTGAAGTAGAGGGGCACATAAGCCAGTGCAAACAGTAAATGCAAGTAATGGGTTATTTATACAGAGACTACCAACCTCTTTCTGCCAACTAGATAAAGTACCTGCGGAACTTAAAAAGTCAGCTTCTTTTGTGCCTGAGTAAATAACTTGTTCTGCTCCATTACTTACACACCAGCTGGGCGTGACAAAGCTATTATTAAGCCAGCCTGTTTGAGTCGAGCTTTTATATCTTTTCTCTGGCCTTGCTTGAATCAGGTAAGATGTTATTGGGTCCCATATACCTTTACGACTTGATAGTGCAAGGCCTGTATCTACAAGCAATTCTTTTAACATTTTACCTTGATCATTAATTATGTGGCGTCGTGGTATCAGCTTGCGTATGCAAATACCGTCTAAGTTTTTCCACTCAACAAGCAAGCCGTAGTCTCGAGTACTGTTACCTCCTCTTGAAATGCCAAGCACTTGAATTGGGCCACACAAGAACCTCGGTTCCGAGTCAGCTGTTGGGGTGTAAAATAAACCTGAATCTCTTAATTCATACATGATATAGGTTACCTTTTGCTTTCTATTGGTTTCGGTTGTTTTCTCAAAACCAATTCAACCACGAAGGCAACTCTTAATTCCCTGAAAAGGGGGGGTTAGTGAAAGCGGGTTTTTTTTGGGTACGGAGTTAAAGGCTAAAATGTATGCTCTAGCAGGGTAGAATTAGGCATGCCTAATTTATTTTTATAATAAAAAAGTATTAACTATAGGGTTGAGTATTATCTTTTAACCTTAAAATGGAATAGAACAGCAAAAAATATCACTGTCGTTAGAATTAGAGCACACCCAGTTAGTAAAGGAGCCATAGCTATATTTTCCCCTTTTTAATTGCGTCAAATAAATCATGCTTAAGTTTGTCGTAGTGTCGGGTAGCGCGTATAGCAAGCACCATTAACACCCACATTTGAAAACAATCATAATCAGTCATAAGTACACCTTAATGTTTCGTATTACCCAAGTAGATATTACCTTCCCAATTGCAAAGTTCTAAAATCCAGTTACTAATCTTCAACCGTTTAGTTGGGTTAAGGCCTGTGAAAGGAAAGAAAACCTGATCGCTGCGACTTTTAAACGTGGAAAAGGGCTCCAGTCGAATATCCCAAATATCGTCATGTTCATTCATAACATCAAATGCAAACGCTTTTTGTGTGGTTAAAGCAACGAACATCTCTTCTTCCGTTTCATTGCGAAGATTAAGCTCTAAACCTAATGGCTCACACTCATCCTCGATACCAGCTAAGCGGATCTTCAGCTCATCGTATACAGACTTAAATGGCCAAAGCTCTTTATTTGTCATCATTTCCCCCTTTAAAATTAGGCATGCCTAATTTACAGATAGGTATCGTAGAGCTCGCCACGCGCTTTAGCGTCTTCAGCTTCTGCGCGAGTCATCTCTTCACCATCAGCTATAATGTTACCCATACCATCATCCAATTCATCTAGCTGATCATTTTCTTCAGAAACTGATAGCAAAACATCAACAACGCCTAATGCCACCAACCCTGTTACTTTTAACGCTTTTTTCCACATAGGAGACTCCTAAAATTAGGCATGCCTAATTTGGTTGATAATTGAGCTTGCTTTTAGTTAAGCCAATAAATCCTTTTAAATCAATATGGAAGATGTCTCACACGTTAAAAATTGAAACACTAAAAACAATAACTTTCATGTGGTTATAGTAAATTATTCAAAATCTATACTTTTACTTTTTCAAAAAATAAGAATAAATAACTAGCTTTTTGCTCAATAATTGCCATCCTATTAATGCTTAACTTATAAGCGTTAATTTTTAAATCAATCTGATGGAGTAGAATTATGGCTGTTAAACATGTGCCAACTGGAATTGTTCACAAAGGAAGTAAAGGTGGAACAACAGGATGTGGTTTTGATACTAAAAAGGAAGCTACCCATTGGGTAGACTCCCACTCTAAAATCAATTGCGATAAAAACGGATGTAAAAACTGAGGGTTAGTAGATCAATAAACTAGGGCGATGTTAGTGTATTCGCCCATTCAAAATTAGGCATGCCTAATTTTAACTTCCCAAGTAAGCATAGGTTATCTTTAAACGTTCATGACCTAACTCTTGGCTAATTTGTTCACGGACTTTAGTATCGTGTTCATAATCGGTTGGCGAGAGCTCTCTTCTATGCGGGCCGCCGTCGGCAGGGCATTTCCAACCTGTAAGCTCTAAATAACGCTCCCTTGCGTAATGGTGACGTAATCCGTGATTTTTATTTAATCCTACACGAACAGTTTCTCTGTCATACTCGCGCATTTGATCCACATACATTCGCTCAGGTTCAATTAGTGCGCCTTTGGTAACGACAGCAATATCACGTATGAGCTGTCGTTGAGATTCTTTTAAGATCGGAATTTTGCGGTATTTACCACCTTTAGCCCATGAGCCTTTTATTTGCAGAGTGTTAGCATCTATCAAAGCATAAGATAAGCTAAATTTCATACACTCCTCTTTTCTAAGCCCAAACTCTTGCTGCAAACGCAGGGAAAGCTTGATTAAGTCACTTTTGATCTTGGCATGCTTATCCATGTCTAACGTTTTTGACTTGCCAATAGGGTTGTTGCGAACTCTTGGAATGCCGTAATCATCATTGCTGCGTGAACAGATATTAGGTTTACCAATTTTTTCGGCAATCCAACGTAAGGCGGCCATTCTGTTTTTAATCGTTTTTGGTGCTAAACCTTCATCTTGCCAACGCGTTACAAGGTGATTGATATGTTTGGTTTTAAGACCTGATGGATCTCTTAATCTATAACCATGGCTAAGTAGTTGTGCTGCCGCAAGGTTTAATACTTTGCTACGGGTAGCTCTAGTGCTAAAGCTACTTTCGCGGTGTGTGTCGTTTACCATTTGGTGAAGTCGATATCCTAATTGGCTCATTTCATGTTCCTCATAAATTTAAAAAGTAATTTTGAAAGTATTGAGAAAAACACCAAACCGAAGACCAGGGGGCGAAATGCCAAAATAGGTAAGTTTTAAAGCCATATGAACGGTGCGTAACCGAGCATATTGTCGAAAGACATAAAGGCTAACTGGTCTAAAGCAACAAAGCTGAGCCGTGTGATTTCTGTTGAAATACAGCGCGAACTACCGTGGTTTATATTTGTGTTGTTTATAGTGGGGTGGTCGTGTGACCCATAATGCTGCGAATGCAGATCCTCAGGAACGTGTTGCGGGCAGTGAATACGCCCTTTTTCTTTGTGCTCATTTCGAGCTAGTTCATAAATAAAATTATCACAGTGATCAGAGATTGCAACACCTTTTTGACGCGCTCAAATCTCCATCCCTCTTCTGGCCCTGCAATTTTTCAAGGCGGATTGGGTATCGAGGCATCATGAGCAGTGGCCTCGACGGGCGACTCTGCGAGTCGTCCCTACCTCTTTCGAGTAGGGACGACTTATTCTGTAGGCTTTATTTTATTGTCACCATTTGACAGTGAATGATTATCTAAATTTAGACGAACGAATTGAGTAAGGTAGGAAACATAGGTTGATTTTGCTCTACCAGCATAAATATCACTATCATCAGTATACCCAGCTTGTTCTTCCAATTCTTCAGCTATACTTTCAAGTATATCTTGGATGTCAGGAATGACATTATCAGGTGTTTCATCCCTTAGTAAGGCAAAAAGCCTAAAATTGTAATTAGCTTTCTCTTCATCAGAGTCTAAATGTATATAAATAGCCCAAATGTAGCTTGAAAAATCCTCATTATGTAGCGGAATTGCTCGCTTCTCTAATTCACCAATGTGTTTATCTAAAATGTGCCCGAAATTATCATTAAAGTTATCGGGTAAAGCACTACGCATGTAACGATTTGAACGCCATACAGGTACTGATTTTGAGTATTCATCGGTTAATTTTATTAATTCAAACTCATCTATAGACTCTATAGTGCTTAGTAGTTCTTTTTTATTAACACTTAATATGTATTCTATATTCGCTTCATACCAATTTGAGCCAGCTTTAAAGTGTAGCTTTCTAACACTTTTAACAAATGAGTTTCCAGGAAATACATCAGATTCTTTAATTTTTTTGCAAACGGCAATTTCAACTGTAGAGTCAAGCGAATCATTTCTACACGCTATGTCACAGTTTTGAGAGAGAATTAAAAAAATAGAGCTATTTTTTATTTTTTTTAAGGAATCTCTATATTCCGGTTTGTGGAAAGACTTAGACCAATTTTTCTTAGTTTCATCAGAGATCAAACTTGCAGAAAAGCAAGAGGCTTGTACAAGCCTCTTGTCATGAAGTAAAATTTGTCCAGATGAATGCATATCACTCATTTAACTTTCTCATGCTGATTTTGTTAATTGGCGTAGTGATACTTCATTAGTTTCAGATAAGTTTGTGTTTTGAGAAACTAATATTTCAGCAATTTTATCCGCAAATTTATATATGCTGTTATGATCTAATTTTTGTTCAGATAGCAAATCTACTAATGATTTTCCATTCATCGTATAGTTTTTAGCAACTGCTCCTGGGCTGTACTCAAATTTAGATTGTAACTGTAACATAATGTCATGAAGCTCTTTTGCTCTTTCTCTCGTTGCTGTATTTGCAACTCTTTGCTCCAAAGATTGGTTTTGATATGAGTGCAAAGTCTGTCTTGAAACATCAAAAATTCTTGCAACATCCTTATTTGGTAAACCGATACCAATTTTTATTTGTTTTATAATGTCAGATAGGCTGACTAAATCATGCTTTTCTACAGTTGAGAGCTTTTTGCCTACTGAAGACCATGCTGAGCCCTTATCATTAGATTCATAAACCTCTTGGTGTTGAGACTCAATAATTTTATCAATATCAACAGCTCCGTAAGTATTGAAGCTCATTGCTCCTACAACAAGCATTGAAGTCATTGTTGTAGAGTTTCTTAATGATGTATACGACATTTTTATACTTCCTTATATCCCCAAGCTTTTTTTGCTTTTTCAGTAATTGTTTGCCAAAAAACATCACTTGCCAATTGATACAGCATATTCGTAGCAGTTTTTATTTCTAATAAATCAAACTTAGGGCTTCTTTCAAAGTGATAAGTGTGATCTATATCTAGAATACCATATGTTTCAGATTCAACCTCTAGCCATTCTTTTTGTCCATCAATAATTAGCCCACATTTCTCATCTGGCTCCATTAGGTTATCAGGTAATACTTTATGAATTCGTTTTGAAACTGTTGGTAACTCTTCAAAATTTAGCACAAGAACTTGATTCTCTGAAACTTTCATTGCTTTTAATGAATGACCTTGTAAGTGTTTTCCAAGATTTGCAAGCTTAGGAGGTTGAATCTCGCTGCTTACAAAGTCTTCAAGCGAAGAATGTCCTACTGGTGCAATAACATCAATATACCTTAGTCCAACAGATTTAAGTAACGTACTATCCAGTCTAGGAATTAGTTCAATACACCCTTTTAAGACTCTATGGAACTTGTCATAAAACTCAGAAAAAGTTGTATATGCTGTGGATTTTAAGATAATAGAGGATTCTGAGATTTCAACTATCTCCTTCTCCCCTGATGCACGAAAAAGCAAACGTTCCTTAGAAAGCTTTTTGTGTCGCATTTGTTGCGTTGCGTTGTCATAGTGCCATTCAGCGATATCCGCTTTACTCACTATTTTTTCCGCAAAGCCTTCTTCCATCATTCTCAGATGAAGAGTTTGTTGTAGCTCTTCAGTTATTGGCTGAAGAGTCGGCAAATCAGCAAACTTTAGATGAATAAGAGTATGCACGAGTGGTGCTTGTTCTAAAACTTTTTTCATTTGATTTACCCAGATTGTTAATAAAATTTATTGGATGTGGATTTTACACTTTTTTTGACACTTAAAAATAGATAATAGTTCATCTTTTACACTTTTTTTTACTTATCTTATACAAAACCACTCCTTTCAAACCCTGTAAAGCCATAAATCGGAACCCCGCAAGCGGGGCCCCCTTGCTTCGCAACCCTGCGGGCGATTTCTAGCTTGACTGGATTTTCTCTGCGTAGTGAAGGTTATCCAAGAGGTATGCGGCGCTCTGAGTGGCAAGCACTCGACGCTTTCACACCTCCTGGATACAACTGGCTTTTCAAATAAAAACGGGAAAGAGGGAAGGTAAATAAAATTATATTTAACTGTTTTTATTAAACTTTCCCAGTTTCCCATATTTCCCAACCTAATATCCTTTATTGAAATAGACTAGGTAGGGTGGTCATCGCCTCTTTTCGCTTACGCTCAACTATATCAGAGTAAATTTGTGTTGTTTTTAACTCTGAGTGGCCTAGTAGCTTTGATACCGTATAGATATCGATATCATTAGTTAACATACGGACTGCAAATGTGTGTCTCGCGCAGTGAAAGGTTATGTGCTTTGTAATACCTGCTCTGAGCATCCATTGGGTTAGGGCTACGTTAGTATAGCTCGAGTATCTTAAGCCTTTAAAAACACGTTCATGGGCTTCTCCTTGCGAACCTAATAAGCTGATCGCATCGTCGGGTAAATCAAGGTACTGGAGATGTTTTGTTTTCGTATGTCTGAACGTCGCGCGTTGCTCTTTTAAAGCTATTCGATCCCACGTTAGTTTTTGAATATCGCTCCAGCGCATACCTGTCAGGCATCCGAATAAGAATGCTCGCTTTAGTACATCATATCGGCACTCTGTTCTATAAAGAGCTGTTACTTCTTCCTCTTCTAAGTAATTACGAGGGTTTTGTTCTATCTTGATGCTTTTTACTTCGTTTACAGGATTTCGGCGAATAATGCCTTCGTGAAATGCTTTGTTTAAAGCCGCTCTCACTTTATTGAAATAGCATGATGTAGTATTTGAAGAAAGTAGCTTATCTGATTTTGTTCGTGCATGTTTTATTAAGTATGTTCTGAACCCTAATAATACATCAGCATCGAAGTCTGCAAATGATAAAGGGTTACCCTCGCAATATTTTTGCAAATGGATTAACGCTGATTCCCACAGCGATACATTTGAAGGGCTATCCGTGTGTTCTTTGTCATTAATTATTTGCTGCATGTAGCTATAAAAGCTTTCTTGCTGTTTTTCTGAGTCTTCAAAATGATGCTTGTTGTTAGCTAAATCAACAATCGCTTGTGCCCTTATCTTTTCTGAAATATCTAGGGTCTTTTTATTGTGATCTCGTTCAAACTTGTCTTTAGGAGTGGCATAAATAAACAAGTCTAATGATTGTCTTTTACGGCGTTTTACTCGTTTGCCATTTTCATTTAGGTAAGAACCATAATTTCTGGTTAACAGTAGTTGTTGGCGGCCTGTGCTATCAGGTGATTTTTTCTCGATGGTTAGTTTCATAATAACTTCCTCTTTGGTGGACCAATAGTGGCCCACAACAAAGAAGTAGGTGGGCCATTCGAGGCCCATATTATGAAACTAAAGGAAGCTAGAGAAAGATAAAAAAGTTATTAAATGTATGAATGTATTAGGTATTTTAACTTTAATTGGATGTTTGTTTCCTTTGGTTTACCTTGTTATTTACCGATACAGAACGAACTAAAGATTTTCCCTAGCAAGTCATCAGAGGTAAATTCACCTGTTATCTCATTTAAGAACTGTTGAGTTAGGCGTAACTCTTCAGCCAAGATCTCACCAGCAATATGCATCTCTAATTGCTCTTTGCCTGTGTTTAAATGATAGGCTGCATGATCAAGTGCATCTAAGTGACGACGGCGTGCCATGAATCCACCTTCTGTGGCACCTTGGAAACCTATACATGCCTTTAAGTGAGTACGAACTAACTCTATACCCTCTGCATTTTTAGCGCTTAAGCGGATCACCGGATATTGTTCATGTTCATCCATACCGACATTTTCACCGGAAATATCGGCTTTATTTCGGATCACAGTAACACCCATACCCTCTGGTAACTTGGCCATAAACTCTGGCCAAATATCATGAGGATCAGTGGCTGATGTATCAGTGCCGTCTAACATAAATAGTACGCGATCGGCTTGGTTAATTTCATCCCATGCGCGTTCAATACCAATTTGCTCTACTTTATCTGGGCTTTCACGCAGGCCTGCGGTATCAATAATATGTAGTGGCATACCATCAATGTGGATATGTTCGCGTAATACGTCACGTGTTGTACCAGCTATTTCGGTAACGATGGCAGCATCACGGCCAGCTAACGCATTAAGTAGGCTTGATTTACCTGCGTTAGGGCGACCCGCAATAACAACACGCATACCTTCACGCATGATGCTACCTTGTTTAGCTTGCTGAGTTACATTCTCTAACTGATCAATAATGGCATTGAGATCTGTTGATACTTTACCGTCTGATAAAAAGTCGATTTCTTCATCAGGAAAATCAATTGCAGCTTCAACATACATACGTAGGTGAATAACTTTCTCCACCAGCGTTTCGATGTGCTTAGAGAATTCACCTTGCAGTGATTGGAGGGCGCTTTTTGCTGCCTGTTCACTGGTTGCATTAATTAAATCGGCAATTGCCTCTGCTTGAGTTAAATCAAGCTTATCATTCATAAATGCGCGCTCAGAGAACTCACCTGGTTTTGCTAAACGTACACCGTCAATTTGGCTAATTTCTTTTAATAGCATATCTAATACGACAGGGCCGCCGTGACCTTGTAGTTCTAGTACGTCTTCGCCGGTAAATGAATTTGGCCCTTGGAAGTAAATAGCAATACCTTGGTCAAGCTGTTCACCGCTCAAGCTCTTAAATGGTACATAGTCTGCGTAACGTGTTTTAGGACAACAGCCAATAATCTGTTCTGCCACTGTTTTAGCTAAGCTGCCAGAGACGCGAATAATACCAACCCCACCACGTCCTGGTGCGGTCGCTTGTGCTGCAATTGTGTCTTGATTAATCATGCGATGAAATAATGCCAATAAAAGAATGAATGCTGGCTCTATTGTAACCTATGGCTTAATTTCATGCGAATAGCTGTTTGAGTAATGAAGTAGCAAAAGTTTGATGTAAGTAATACTTTATTTAGCTTTAATTAATAATAAACGACCATTGCAAATGATAATTATATTCATTACCATGTTGCGCATTCTAAATCTTATCGTTTTTTATTATGCGTCTTTCTGCTGTTTTTATTGCACTTGCTGCTGGTTTTTCGGGCGTTGCCCATGCTCAAACTGAAGTGACTACTTCTGATCAAAGTGATTCTAAAGAACTCGAAAAAATAGAAGTTGTTGGCCGTGCGTTTTCTTTATATCGCCCAACCGAGTCTAGCTTTGCTACTCGTACCAATACACCTTTAGAGAAAATTCCTCAGTCAATTCAAATTTTGCCGCAGGAGCTGATCAGTGATCAGGCTGCTCGCCAAATTACCGACCTTTATAGCAATATAGCTGGTGTTAATGCCTTTAGTTATTCAGGCGTGACATTCCGTGGCTTTCGCCAAGATGAGATTTTATATGATGGTGTAAAGGGCGACCCTTTCAATGGCTTTGCTGTACCGCAATTATTTAATATTGAACAAGTTGCGGTTTTAAAAGGACCTGCTGGCGCTATATACGGTAGTGGTAATCCGGGTGGTATTATTAACTATGTAACTAAGAAGCCTAAATTCACCAGTGAACATAGTATTGAAGTTGAAGTAGGTAATGATGACTTCTTCAGTGGTGCATTAGAAAGCACTGGAACATTGAGTGAATCACTTGATAATCATGCTTACCGTGTTGGTCTTTACCGTGATACTGAAAAGCCATTCCGTGCTAATACTAGCAGCGATAATACCATTGTTGATCTTGGTTATACGTGGCTTATCAACAGTGCAACCGAATTGACCACTCAGTATACCTATATAGAGCAAGAGTTGGGTGGGGCACGTTTACGTGGTGTACCTGCTGATGATAATGGCAATTTTTTAACTGATATTAGCTGGAATCATAACGAGGCGACAGACTTTCAAAATGTTGAAGCCCATGTCTATCAGGCAACTTTAAAACATGAGTTTAATGATGTTTGGCGCACAGATGTCACAGCACGTTATTTTGATAACAAAGAAGTGCAAAACTACCATGAACCAAGAGGCCTCGTTGATACAGATGACGACGGTATTGTTGATTGGAGCCATCGTGAGTTTCGTGATCAAGTACGTGAGAACGAAGGCTTTAGCTTAACAGCTAATGCGATTGCAGAATTTATAGTTGCAGACATGCAGCATCAAGTGCTGTTTGGTAGTGATTGGTATGAACATGATTTTGAAAGCGTCTACCGTACAGCTACGCAACAAAGTAAAGGTGGCCCAGTACCAGGACTTGATCTTAACAACCCTGAGTATGGTTTAACCTCTGCAGATGATTATGATCTTGATAGTATTACCCCACGGCTTGGTAAAACGAATAGCACCCGCTTTGGTGCTTACTTGCAAGATCAACTAGATATCACCGCTAATTGGAGTGTGACAGCTGGCTTAAGGTATGATCGTTTTGAAGATAAAGATCTGTTAAATCAAACCGAGTTTTCTGATAGCGACTTAACCTACCGTATTGGTACCAGCTATAATATTAATAATATGTTCTTCCCTTATGCGCTACATGGCACTGGCTTTGTGCCGCAAAGTGCGAGTAATCAAGAAACAGCAAAGGGCGGTCCGTTCTCGCCGGAGACTAGCCGCATTAACGAGTTAGGTTTAAGAACCAAGCTATTAGCAGACACACTTGCTGTTAATATGGCTGTGTACGATATTGTCCGCGAAAACATCCTGCAGCCTAGCTTATTAGGTGATGTTGCAGGTGACGGCGTTGATGACCTAGTTGCTGTTGGTGAAGTACAAAGTAAGGGCTTTGAACTTGAAGTGGTTGGTGACATCACTGAGCGCTGGGTAGTTACTGCAAGCTACGCTTATAATGATACCCGTATAACTAAAGCCAACGACAGCATTCGTAACCAAATTCCAGATAGCGATAAATTTGCTAACGCGCCGCAAAATACCCTAGGTATATGGACACGCTATGAGCTACCTAGCTTATCGTCATCTATTTCTGCTGGCTTAGATTATGTTGATGAACAGCTTAGTTTAGGTGGTCAACGTGTTAAACCTTACACTGTTTACAACATGGCGTGGCAAACAACCGTTGATAACTGGCAATGGCAGCTATCAGTTAAGAACCTATTTGATAAAGAATACGCAAGCAGTGGCTTTATCGAGCGAACAGGGCACTTTCCTGGTGAGCCACGCCGTGTCTATTTAAGTGCTAAATACAGTTTTTAATGGTGGCGTGTGAACGCTAAAAGTTGGTTTAACTTACATTCTTGGGCAGGACTCTTCGTTGGAGTCCTGCTTTTTGTTACCTGTGTATCGGGAACACTCGCTACGTTAAGTCATGAACTCGAGTACTTAACAGACGCTAAATACCGTGCTTTAACTTCTTCTGCTTCGACTAACTACCCAGCTCTCGAAAACACTCTTAATAAGCATTATCCGCAAGCTCAGTTACTTTATATCCAACGTCATAAGCAAGATTACCTTGCCATTGAAGCGGCTCTTAAAGTCGGTGATTCATTTCGCTTTGTTTATTTAGATGCTGCAACGGGTCGCTTACTAGGTGAAGGAGAGTGGGCGCGGATATCGCGGTTTTTACGTAACTGGCATATGAACTTGTCGATGGGCTGGATGGGTAAACTAATCGTCACCAGTTTGAGTATTTTACTCGTTATTTTATTGGTCTCGAGTTTTTATGTGTATCGGCGCTGGTGGCAAGGCTTTATGAAAAAGCCTGCTGCGCTAAGCCTAGATAAACGTAGTAGTTGGTCTGATTGGCATAAGCTGTTAGGGCTTTGGAGTTTATGGTTTATTGCTGTGATGGCCATCACAGGGATTTGGTATCTGGTAGAACATGGGCTGCAAACCGCGAAGGTACCTCACTATGTCTCTAGTCCACCAGCCGTGAGTGAGTTTAAGAAACAAAGCCCTCGCAAAGATCTATCGCCAATTAGTTTAGCTACAGCTTATACAGCTGCTCAACAGGCATTTCCTAGCCTTGATATTCGCTATATTCGTTATCCTAATAAAGCGGAACAGCCTATTGAAGTACGTGGTTATAACGATGATATTTTACTACGCCTTCGTGCTAACCGGGTTTATTTAAAACCAAGTTCCGGTGAAGTTCTAGGCATACAAAAAGGGGAAGAACTCAACCTGCTTCCACGAATTAAAGACACCGCTGATCCGCTGCACTTTGGTAACTTTGCAGGAATTGGTACCAAGCTTATTTGGGGGCTATTTGGTGCATTGATGAGCTTTGTAAGCGCTGCTGGCATCTATATGAGTTGGCTTAGGGTTAAGCGTAAATCAACGGCTGTAAAGTGGCTTGGTTTATCTGGGGTGGTTGCAATCGGTTTGGTAGTTGCTTCGTTACTAACAACAAGTTTGAGCTTTACTGAACGCAGTGTGCCCAATCAAGTTTATTCTCCTATTCTCGGTTAGTTTTTTTTCAGGCATTAAAAAAGGCGCAGTTAGCGCCTTTTTTATTGGGTTAAGAGTTTAGCCTCTTACCTTAATACCTTTTTTCTCCATACCGCGGTAGATGATTAGCATCTGTGCGATTGAGATAAGGTTCGATACTAACCAGTAAAGTACTAGGCCAGATGGGAACCATAAGAAGAAAATAGAGAATACAACTGGCATAAAGGTCATCATTTTTTGCTGCATAGGGTCAGTAACCGTCATAGGTTGCAGCTTTTGAGTGATGAACATACTTAAACCAAATAAAACAGGTAATACGTAGTATGGGTCCATTGCTGATAAGTCATTTAACCATAAAACGAATTCAGCATGACGTAGCTCAGTTGATTCTAAGAATACGTAGAATAACGCTAAGAAGATTGGCATTTGTAGTAACAGTGGGAAACAGCCACCCATAGGGTTCACTTTTTCTTTGCGGTACATTTCCATCATAGCTTGACCGAATTTTTGACGGTCATCACCATACTTCTCTTTTAGTGCAGCCATTTTAGGCTGTAAGGCACGCATCTTAGCCATTGACGTGTATTGTGCTTTAGTAAGCGGGTACATTGCCGTTTTAACGATAACCGTGATTGCAATGATAGCTAGACCCCAGTTACCTAGGATGCTGTGTAACCACTTAAGTAGTACGAATAATGGTTGTGAGATAAACCATAACCAACCATAGTCTACAGTTAGGTCTAAGTCTGGGTGGATTGCTTCTAGTACGTCAGACTCTTTCGGGCCCATGTAATAAGTTGAGCTAAGTGTTGCTTGCGTACCAGCTTGTACGTTAACTGCTTCACCTTTAGTACCAATAATTGCCGCATTACCAGCAACTAATTTGCTGTAAAGGGTATTTTGTTGGTCTTGCTTTGGTACCCACGCACTTACAAAGTAGTGTTGGATAAATGCAATGTAGCCGCCAGCTGTAGTGATGTTAAGGTTTTTATCAGCCATGTCTGAGAAGCTGTACTTTTCGTATGGCTCTTCTTCAGTACCAAATGCTGCGCCTAAGTAGTTTTGATCTACTAAGCTACCTTTTTCTTGTACTGTGCGTTTTACTTGCGTGTATAACTGAACTTGAATTGGATCAGCTGTTACGTTGTTTACTGTGTACTCTAAATCTACAGCGTAGTCGCCTTTTCTGAAGATATAAGTTTTAGTAAACGTCACACCTTTACTGTCAGTAAACTCAAGTGGTACACGTAGCTCATCACCCGTTAAAGTAAATGCTTTTTGTGTGGTTTTATAAACAGGGCGACCAGCAACAGTTGCGTCAGGACCATTTAAACCAATTAAGCCACTTTGCGAGAAGTATTGCTTACCATCGAACTCACCTAATAGCATGTAAGGTGTGTTACTGCCTTTTTCTTCTTCGTACTGAAGTAAGTCTGTTTCAATGATGTCACCACCACGGGTGTCAATTTTAACAGTGAATACGTCAGTTGTTACATCGATAACTGAGCGCTTTGCTGTCGTTACAGCTGGAACTTCACCGTCAGATGATGCAGGAATAAAGTCATCAGATTCTGGTGTTGTTGCGCCTAGTGTTTGTGTTGTGGCACTTGGATCAGCCTTTGGTGCGTTGTAGTCGTTATTCCATTCTTGAAATAATAAAAACGACACAAGCATCAAGCCGATTAATAAAAACGTGCGTTGCGATTCCATAACAGCTCTTATTTCTCGTGTTGGTGGTTAATATGATTTTTTGCCGGTACGGGATCATCCCCTCCAGCATGTAAAGGGTGGCATTTTAATATGCGTTTAACAGCTAACCAACTGCCTTTTACACTTCCATGCAAATTAATTGCTTGAATAGCGTAACTAGAGCAGGTTGGATTAAAACGACAATGCGGGCCTAATAGTGGGCTTATCCATTTTTGATAGCCGCGTATTAGCATGACTAAACAGCGCTTTGGAATAGCAACAAGTGGTTTAAGTAACCTCATGATGTGTCTGCCCCTGCGTTAATTTAGTCAATGGATACCATGAATTTAAATTCCCATCGTAGAATTTTAAATGCATGATTAAAAGGTGAGCTAAAGATACCTTAATTAAGCCTGTAATTCTATTGCTATCAGGCTTGTTTATTAGATTTAGCTGATTTATTCGGGCGTTTTTTAAATGGTGGTGGTTTAGGTGCACCAGGCTTGCAGCGTTCGTTAATTTTTCGCCACAATTTATTTAGTTGCTTTGTTAGCTCTTCGTTGGACTGTTCATCAATACCACTTTTAACCATAAGCACAATATCAATGTTATCGAGTTTATGTTGATTTAAACGGAAACTTTCGCGAGCAAGTCGTTTAATTCGATTACGTTGACAGGCTTTTTTAACTCGTTTTTTTGCGACCGTAAGACCTAATCGAGGATTAGTTTGGTCATTGCGTTTAGCTAATAGGGTAAAGAAAGGAGTCGCAGCGCGTGCTGGTTCATTAAAGATTCGAGAGTAATGCGAGGGAGTTAACAGACGTAACTCCCTGCTGAAGCTAAAGTCTTCCACTTATATATTAAGCAGAAAGAACTTTACGGCCTTTAGCACGACGACGAGCTAATACTTTACGGCCATTTGCTGTTGCCATACGAGCACGGAAACCGTGTGTACGTTTGCGTTTTAAAACGCTAGGTTGAAAAGTTCTTTTCATAACAATTCCATCCGATCGGTTAAGGTTAAAACATCCTATGCAGGTCGCGATCCTGGCACAGGTGCCATTGCGAGCGCGAGATATTATAGATGAAGACAACAAAAGTCAATCATTAAAACGCTGCAGAGGCCGTAATTATAAAGGATCCTTTTAACTGATCATATAGGATCATCATAAATAAGAAGTTTTCCACAGCCTCTGTATAAAAAGTGAATAAAAGCTTGGGAAAAGCCAATTCGATCGTAGAATTTGATCGCGATCTGGCTGCAGATTTGTTATGATCACTGTTCGAGCTTAAAAAATAATTTTCTTAAAAATCAGTGTTTTATTGTTTTATGTTGCTGAGATCATATTTTTCATAAAAATCAATCTTGTACTTGTGGATAAAGTACCTTCATAATAGTCGGTCTGGGCCAAGAAAGTTGGTCAAAGATTAGCAATAAATGTTTGATTTTCCATCATTAAAGATGAACGGGAATAAAAATTAAATCTCTGGGAGTTTAACTGTGTATCTGTCGGTTTGGCAAAGTTGTTTATATGTATTGCAAGATGAATTGCCTTCACAGCAATTCAGTATGTGGGTAAGACCACTTCAAGCAGAAAGTACCGAAGATACGTTGACTATATATGCACCTAACCGTTTTGTTTTGGATTGGGTGAGAGAAAAGTATTTAAACCGTATTAATGAACTACTCGTTGAAATTTGTGGTGATGAAGCACCTGAATTACGTTTTGATGTTGGTAGTAAACCTATTTTAAATGCCCAAGTGGCATCTGCACCGGCTGCAGCAGAAACAAGCGCATCTGTTCCACAACAAACTGCTGAAAAGCAACAGCCAAAACCTGAAAAAGCAGCGGTCGAACCTGCACCAAAATCAGGCTATAAATCAAACATTAAAGAAAATTATACCTTTGATAGCTTTGTTGAAGGTAAATCAAACCAATTAGCAAAAGCTGCAGCGACTCAAGTTGCAGATAACCCAGGTTCAGCATTTAACCCTGTATTTATATACGGTGGTACTGGCTTAGGTAAAACTCACTTATTACACGCTGTTGGTAACGGTATTATGGCTAATAAGCCAGACGCGAAAATTGTTTATATGCACTCTGAGCGATTTGTGCAAGACATGGTTAAAGCGTTACAAAATAATGCTATCGAAGAATTTAAACGTTATTACCGAAGTGTTGATGCATTGATGATCGATGACATTCAATTTTTCGCTAATAAAGAACGCTCACAAGAAGAGTTCTTTCATACCTTCAATGCTTTACTTGAAGGAAATCAACAAATTATCTTAACTTCAGACCGCTATCCAAAAGAGATAGAAGGGGTTGAAGATCGCCTTAAGTCACGTTTTGGTTGGGGCTTAACAATTGCTATTGAGCCGCCAGAGCTTGAAACGCGCGTTGCTATTTTGATGAAAAAAGCGCAGCAAAGTAAAATCAATTTACCTCACGAAGTTGCCTTTTTTATCGCTAAAAAGTTGCGTTCAAACGTGCGGGAATTAGAAGGGGCGTTAAACCGCGTTATTGCTAATGCAAACTTTACTGGTCGTCCGATTTCAATCGACTTTGTAAAAGAAGCGCTACGTGACTTACTTGCGCTGCAAGATAAACTGGTAACGATAGATAATATTCAACGCACTGTTGCTGAGTATTACCGTATTCGTGTGTCAGATTTACTCTCTAAACGCCGTAGCCGTTCAGTAGCAAGACCACGTCAAGTGGCCATGGCATTATCAAAAGAACTTACAAATCACAGTTTACCTGAGATTGGCGACGCCTTTGGCGGTCGCGATCACACAACTGTATTACACGCTTGTCGTAAAGTTAAATCACTACGTGACGAAAGCCACGAAGTGAAAGAAGATTATCAAAACTTAATAAGAACCTTGTCATCTTAAGGCCGACTTTATTATGCAAATAACAATATCAAGAGAGCAATTTTTAAAACCTTTAGTTCAAGTGTCTGGTGCGATTGAGCGTAAGCACACCTTACCTATTTTATCGAACGTACTGTTAGTTGTTGAAAACGGGCAACTTTCGATGACGGGTACTGATCTTGAAATTGAGTTAGTGGCGAGTGTGTTTGTCGGTGAAGATACCACAGATACGCAACTCACTTTACCAGCTAAAAAGTTACTCGATATTTGTAAAAGTTTACCTGATGGCTCAGACCTTACGTTAAGTAGCCAAGATCATCAGTTACTACTAACAAGTGGTAAAAGCCGTTTTTCTTTAACTACGCTGGCCGCTGAAGATTTTCCGAATCTTGAGCAGTGGGATGGTGAAGTTGAGTTTCAACTAACGCGTTTAGAGTTGCGTAAACTTTTAGAGAGCACGCACTTTTCTATGGCGAATCAAGACGTACGTTATTACTTAAACGGTATGTCATTTGAAGTTGATAACGCAGATATCAAAACAGTGGCTACAGATGGCCACCGTTTGGCAATTGCACAAAAGCAATTACCGCAGTCTTTAAATACACAGCGTCAGTTAATTATTCCACGTAAAGGTGTGCAAGAAATTATGCGCCTAATGGTGGCTGATGATGAGCTAGTAACCATTCAATTTGGTGCTAACCATATTCGCATTATTGATACTGAGTTTACATTTACTAGTAAACTAGTTGATGGTCGTTTTCCTGATTATCGTCGAGTATTGCCGCGTGGTGGTGACAAAGTGATTACTGCTAATCGTGAATGGCTTCGTAGTGCTTTCCAACGTGTGTCTATTTTATCGAATGAAAAGTTTCGTGGTGTACGTTTAAATCTGTCTGAAGGTTTATTAAAAATTACAGCAAACAACCCTGAGCAAGAACAAGCTGAAGAGGTGGTTGAAGTAATGTACCAAGGCGGCGAACTTGAAATTGGCTTTAACGTTTCTTATGTGCTTGATGTACTGAATACATTAAAAACAGAAGATGTAACCTTTACGCTTGCAGACTCTAATAGCAGTGCGCTAATTGAAGGTGCAGGTGACGAAGAAGCTATGTACGTTGTAATGCCGATGCGCCTATAAGCTTATATGAGTTTAAGTCATTTAAGCCTCAATAATTTTCGGAATATTGAGGCGCTGACACTTGAGCCGGTTAATGGCATAAACATTATCTATGGCGAAAATGGCAGCGGAAAAACCAGTCTCCTTGAGGCGATATATTTCCTTTCTCACGGTAAATCATTTCGTACCGCCAAACATAAAAATATCATTCAGCATCAACAAGACAAGTTTGTGATTCATGGTCGCAAAGCGCTGCATGATTTGTCTATTCCGATTGGTATAAGTAAAAATCAAGCGGGTGAAACGTCTTTAAAGATTCAGGGAAAAACGAGCCGTAAAATCTCTGAATTAGCTCAACTAGTGCCGGTGCAAGTTATTACTCCAGAAAGCTATTCGTTGTTTTTTGGTGGCCCAAAAGAGCGTAGAAAATTTCTCGATTTAGGATTGTTCCACGTGGAACATGACTTTTTTTACTTGTGGCAGTCTTTTAATAAAGTACTGAAACAACGTAATGCTTTATTAAAAAGTAAACCTCGAGATTATTTCGAACAGATCAAGTTTTGGGATAAAGAATTTGTTAGACTAGCTGAACAAATAAATAATCTAAGAATCGCGTATATAAGTAGGTTTAAGCAGCAGTTTTTTGATAAAATGTGTGCAGAATTAACGCTTGTAAGCGATTTAGAAATTAACTTTCATGCGGGTTGGAAAGAGAGTGAAACGCTCTCAGAGGCGCTTGAGCAAAGCTTTGAACGTGATGCCAAACAAGGTTTCACAAGTAAAGGTCCGCATAAAGCTGATTTTAGTTTTAGTGTTTCTGGTAACAGTGTAGAAAATACCTTTTCTCGCGGTCAATTGAAGCTCTTGCTTTATGCGTTAAAAGTAACGCAAAATAGCTTAATTGAGTCAGAAACAGATAAGCAATCTATATTGCTAATAGATGACTTACCTTCAGAACTAGGTGAAGATACAAAAGAAAAAGTGGGTCAACTTTTGACTCATTGCGATTCGCAACTTTTTATCTCTTCAATTTTATCTGAAAGTATTTCTGCTGTGGTGGAACCCATGCAACGAGAACTAAAAATGTTCCACGTGAAACATGGCAACCTAATAACAAGATAAGTGGGATTAACCATGTCTGAGAATTACGATTCGTCGAGTATTAAAGTACTTAAAGGATTAGACGCAGTAAGAAAGCGTCCAGGAATGTATATAGGGGACACCGATGACGGTACAGGCCTTCACCATATGGTGTTTGAGGTTGTTGATAACTCTATCGATGAAGCCTTAGCTGGTCATTGTGATGATATTTTTGTAACGATTCACTTAGACGGTTCAGTCTCTGTAAGAGATAACGGTCGTGGTATTCCTACGTCTATTCATGAAGAAGAAGGTGTTTCAGCGGCTGAAGTTATCATGACGGTACTTCATGCTGGTGGTAAGTTCGATGATAACTCATATAAAGTATCTGGTGGCTTACACGGTGTAGGTGTTTCGGTAGTAAATGCACTATCTGAAAAGCTGCAACTGACCATTCGTCGTGAAGGAAAAATTCACCAACAAACATATACTATGGGTGTACCAGATGCGCCATTAGCTATAATTGGTGATGCAACAGACACAGGTACTGAATTACGTTTCTGGCCAAGTGGTGAAACATTCACTGACCTTAACTTCCACTACGATATTTTAGCAAAGCGTTTACGTGAGCTTTCGTTCTTAAACTCTGGTGTAAGTATCATTCTTACTGATGAGCGCGAAGAATCTAAGAATGACCACTTCAAATATGACGGTGGTATCCAAGCATTCGTAGAATATCTAAACCGTAACAAAACACCTGTACATAAAAGTGTTTTCCACTTTACCCATGAGCGTGAAGAAGACGGTATTAGTGTAGAAGTTTCAATGCAGTGGAACGATGGTTTCCAAGAAAGCATTTACTGTTTCACAAACAACATTCCACAACGTGATGGTGGTACGCACTTAGCTGGCTTTAGAGCAGCATTAACACGTACGCTAAATAACTACATGGAAAAAGAAGGCTTTAATAAAAAAGCGAAAACAACAAGCAATGCGACGGGTGATGATGCTCGTGAAGGCTTAACTGCGGTTGTAAGTGTTAAAGTTCCTGATCCTAAGTTCTCATCACAAACTAAAGACAAACTAGTATCAAGTGAAGTTAAGTCTGCTGTAGAACAAGCAATGGCAGAAAAACTAACAGAGTTCTTATTAGAAAACCCTGTTGATGCTAAAACAGTTGTTGGCAAAATTATTGATGCAGCACGAGCTCGTGAAGCAGCACGTAAAGCACGTGAAATGACACGCCGTAAAGGTGCAATGGATTTAGCTGGTTTACCAGGTAAATTGGCAGACTGCCAAGAAAAAGATCCAGCACTTTCTGAACTATACATAGTGGAGGGTGACTCTGCAGGTGGTTCAGCTAAGCAGGGTCGTAACCGTAAAAACCAAGCAATTTTGCCACTTAAGGGTAAGATTCTTAACGTAGAAAAAGCACGCTTTGATAAGATGCTTTCTTCTCAAGAAGTGGCAACTCTAATCACTGCATTAGGCTGTGGTATTGGTCGTGATGAATATGACCCAGAAAAACTACGTTATCATCGTATCATTATCATGACCGATGCGGACGTGGATGGTTCTCACATTCGTACCTTACTACTGACTTTCTTTTACCGTCAAATGCCAGAGATTGTAGAAAAAGGCTTTATCTATATTGCGCAACCACCACTTTATAAAGTGAAAAAAGGTAAGCAAGAACGCTACATTAAAGATGACCCAGCGCTTGTTGATTACTTAACGTCATTAGCATTAAACAATGCTGCGCTTTATACAAGCGAAGGTGCATCTGCACTTGAAGGTGAAGAGCTAGAAAGAATCGTTCACGACTATCAAAATACAGTTAAAGTGATTGAGCGCTTAAAACGTAAATATCCAAACTCGGTTATGGAACGTTTAATTTATCAAAGCGAAATTACCGAAGCTGATTTAGCAGATGAAGCAAAAGTTAAAGAGTGGACTAATACTCTAGTTGACGACTTAATTGCACGTGATGAAGATGCAACTATCTTCCATGCGGGCACTGAGCACGATACTGAGCGCAACATGTATTATCCTGTTGTGAATATTCGTCAGCATGGTGTGGATAAAGCTCATGTACTAAACCATGACTTCATCACATCGCGTGACTACAAACGCATTGCAGCGACAGGCGTAAACATTGCTAACTTACTTGAAGAAGGGGCATATGTTCAACGCGGTGAGAAAACTCTTGCTGTTGATAACTTTGTGGATGCATTAGAGTGGTTAATCAATGAATCGAAGCGTGGCCTTTATATTCAACGCTATAAAGGACTTGGTGAGATGAACCCAGATCAGCTTTGGGAAACCACTATGGACCCAGATGCTCGTCGTATGTTGAAAGTAACAATTGAAGATGCAGTAGCGGCAGACCAATTGTTTGCGACTCTAATGGGTGACCAAGTTGAGCCGCGTCGTGACTTCATCGAAACGAATGCGCTACGTGTAGTTAACCTAGACGTATAACGCGAAATTAAGAATTAAAAAGGAGCCAACTGGCTCCTTTTTTTATTGCTGAAAAAGCACAAACTGCTTAAAACCTTACTGCACACAAGGTATACTGAGAGCAATTTTCAGACTAAACGCACCAGATACTATAAGCCAAATATGCAAAAATATGACGTTAAAACCTTTCAAGGTTTGATCCTGGCTTTACAGGACTATTGGGCACAGCAAGGCTGTGTGATTGCTCAACCACTCGATATGGAAGTGGGAGCAGGGACATTTCATCCGTTAACTTTCTTAAAGTCGATTGGCCCAGAGCCAATGTCGAGCGCGTATGTTCAACCATGCCGCCGTCCAACTGATGGTCGCTATGGTGAAAACCCGAACCGTTTACAGCATTACTACCAATTCCAAGTTGTATTAAAGCCATCACCAGAAAACATTCAGGAGCTCTATTTAGGCTCTTTAGCTGCTGTTGGTATTGATACACTAACTGATGAAGTTCGCTTCGTAGAAGACAATTGGGAGTCGCCTACATTAGGTGCATGGGGTTTAGGTTGGGAGATCTGGTTAAACGGCATGGAAGTAACTCAGTTCACTTACTTCCAGCAAGTAGGTGGCTTAGAGTGCTCACCAGTAACCGGTGAAATCACTTATGGTCTTGAGCGTTTAGCTATGTATATTCAGGGCGTAGATAGTATCTATGACCTAGTATGGGCAGACGGTCCTATGGGTCGTGTGACATACGGTGATGTATTCCATCAAAATGAAGTAGAGCAGTCAGCTTATAACTTCGAACAAGCGGATGTTGAGTTCTTATTTGCACAGTTCGATCACTGTGAAAAAGAAAGCGAAAAGCTAATTGAAGCAGGCTTACCATTACCAGCTTATGAGCAAGTAATGAAAGCATCACATGCGTTTAACTTATTAGACGCTCGTCACGCTATCTCAGTAACAGAACGTCAACGTTATATCTTACGTGTTCGTGCTTTATCTAAAGCATGTGCGCAAAGTTACTATGATGCCCGTGAAGCTCTTGGTTTCCCGCTTTGTAAGGATTAAGAATTAGCATGTCAGCAGAAAATTTATTAGTAGAAATTGGCACTGAAGAGTTGCCACCGAAAGCACTTCGTAAACTTGCTGAGTCGTTTGCTGAGAACTTAGCAACTGAGCTTGCAAGCTTAGAATTAAATCACCAAGGCGTTAACTGGTACGCATCACCACGTCGTTTAGGTTTACGTGTTACTGCACTTGAAGCAAAACAAAGTGACAAGGTTGTAGAAAAGCGTGGTCCTGCAGTTGCAGCAGCTTTTGATGCCGATGGTAATCCAACTAAAGCAGCAATGGGTTGGGCTCGTGGTTGTGGTATCGATGTAAGCGATGCACAAACACTTGAGACAGATAAAGGCGCTTGGTTATTACATAAAGCACAGGTTGAAGGTCAAGCAACTACATCGCTTATGTGTGATGCAGTAAACAAAGCTCTTGCAAAATTACCTATCCCTAAACCAATGCGTTGGGGGGCAAATAAAACACAATTTATTCGCCCAGTACACACTGCAACTATTTTGTTTGGTAGCACGCTAATTGAAGGCGAAATCCTTGGTAAGCAAGTTGGCAACCAATTACAAGGTCACCGTTTCCATCATCCAGAAAAAGTCACAATCAACCACGCTGACGATGTGTTTGATGTGCTGAAATCTGCTTACGTTGTCGCTGACTTCGAAGCACGTAAAGCACAAATTCGTGAACAGATTGAAGCAGCAGCTAGCGCTGTAAATGCAAAAGTAGCCATGGATGAAGACTTACTAGAAGAAGTAACATCGTTGGTTGAATGGCCAGTAACGCTGACTGCAACATTCGAAGAAGCATTCTTAGATGTTCCTTCAGAAGCGCTTATCTATACCATGAAGGACGACCAAAAGTACTTCCCGCTATTAGACCAAGATGGCAACTTACTTAACAAGTTCCTATTTGTTTCTAATATCGAAAGTAAAGATCCAAGCGTGGTAATTGCTGGTAACGAAAAAGTTGTTCGTCCTCGTTTAGCTGATGCGCAGTTCTTCTACGAAACAGATAAGAAGAAAACGCTAGAGAGTCGCTTAGAGTCTCTAGATACTGTTTTATTCCAAAAGCAACTTGGTACGCTGAAAGACAAATCTGAGCGTATTAGTGAACTTGCAGGTTACATTGCTGAGCAATTAGGTGCTGATGCCGAGCTGGCTAAGCGAGCAGGTTTATTAAGTAAGACAGACTTAATGACCGAAATGGTTATGGAGTTTACCGACGTACAAGGTGTAATGGGTATGCATTACGCTCGTCACGACGGTGAAGCTGAAGAAGTTGCACTCGCGCAAAACGAACAATATATGCCTCGCTTCGCGGGTGATAACTTACCAACAAATGTGATCAGCTGTGCGGTAGCTATTGCTGATAAGTTTGATACGCTGGTGGGTATTTTTGGTATTGGTCAAGCACCAAAAGGCGACAAAGACCCATTTGCACTTCGCCGTGCAGCAATTGGTGCATTACGCATCATGGTTGAAAAATCATTACCGCTAGATATCTTAGACCTTGTTGCTAAATCACAAACGCTATTCGGTGAAAAGCTAACGAACCTAAACGTATCAACAGATGTGTTTGAGTTTATGCTAGGTCGTTTCCGCGCATGGTATCAAGATGAAGGTATCGAAGTTGATGTCATTCAAGCAGTGCTAGCACGTCGCCCAACTAAACCAGTTGATTTCGACCGCCGTGTTAAAGCGGTAAGTCACTTCCGTACATTAGACGCAGCAGAAGCGCTTGCAGCAGCAAATAAACGAGTAAGCAACATCTTGGCTAAGAATGACATCACAACACAAGGTGATGTGAATGAGAGCCTATTAAGCGATGACGCAGAAAAAGTATTAGCGTCACACGTTGCTAAGTTTGCAACTGAGCTTGCTCCTTTATATGCAAATGGCGATTACCAAGAAGCATTGTCACAACTTGCGGGTATCCGTGAGAGTGTTGATAACTTCTTCGATAACGTCATGGTAATGGCTGATGACGAAGCGGTTAAACAAAACCGTTTAGCATTGTTAAGCCAACTAAGCCGTCTGTTTTTAGATATTGCTGATATTTCTGTACTTCAGAAGTAAGCAGTAGCCAATTAATAAAAGCCAGCTCTGTGCTGGCTTTTTTGTAGCAAAAGGAACAGTAATGAAACGTGTAATTACTCTAGCTTTTGCAGGCTTATTAACAGCCTGTTCTAGCCAAATGCAAATGCCAAGCATTGACGATATTCTGCCAAGCAAAGACCTCGACCGTACTATGTATTTACGTGGTGACTTTACTTTGTGGGATGCTGAACCTCAGTATCAATTAGAGCAAGTTGCACCGGGCATATTTCAAACCGACGTTAAGTTTTCAACACCAGGTAAGGTTTATGAATTCAAAGTAGCGGATGCTGATTTTAGCGAAGGCTATAACTGTGGTTACAGTGATATGGACCCAGCAGGGCAATCATTAGTGCTAGGCCAAGCCGCCAATGCCGACTGTAATACCATCTACAATTATTTCAGCTTTAAACCCGCTGCAAAAGGTGTGTATGTAGTGAGCTTTGATTACCGCAATAGTAATCAACCAAAAGTGACAGTAACAAAGAAATAGCTTTAATCTGGTAGGTTGGGTAGAGCGGAGCGAAACCCAACGCATACACTCACCTTGAAGATTAGCTGGCGTATCTAACTCTGCAACTGATTAGCTATCGGGTGTGTTGGATTTGCCAGCAATCACGTTGGGTTTCGTTGCTCTCAACCCAACCTACGTACTCAAACCCGCTGCAAAAGGTGTGTGTAGAGCGGAGCGAAACCCAACGCATACACTCACCTTGAAGATTAGCTGCGGTATCTAACTCTGCAGCGGATTAGCTATCGGGAGTGTTCGATATATCGCAGAAGAAAAGTACCTACAACATGTTGGGTTTCGTTGCTCTCAACCCAACACACTGGTTAGGCTAGCGTTAGAACAAAGCGCCAGCCTTCTCATCAATCTTCATATAGATTAAGTGCGATATCTAACTCATCATCTGACAAATTAAAAGCAGATGACTTACTCAATTTCCTATAAGACGAAAATGGCCAGTCTCCGACTTGATTCACGTATTTATGTTTCACAGGGTTGAAGTAAATATAATTAATATGGTTCATTAGGTCTTGCTCGTCCTTTATATAATGCTCCCAATACCGTCTCTGCCAAATACCTCGTTCACATTTCTGAATACGGCTAGGCGATTTATGCTCGCAATTATTTAGCTGTCTAGAAAAATTAGACTTAATTAACCGCCACCGTTTTGCATAATCACAATCCCCAGCGGGTAGTTGCCAAATAGCGTGTAAGTGATCTGGAAGAATGACAATGGCAAGCGTTGTAAAAGGGTGTGACTTAAACACACTTTTATAAGCTGAGCGTAGCAGAGTGATGTTTGAAGTTAAAAGTGCTGAGTTTCTTTGCGCTATCGCTAGAGTAAAGAAATAGGTGCCACCGGGGACTAGTACTCTTCTGTATCGCATACATTCATCCTTGAATGTTAAATGATAAGAGTAGCTTAATTTCGATTAAAAGTTGAATTTCACGAACTTTAATTTGTTGCCATCAACTTGCAGTTACGTTGGGTTTCGCTTCGCTCTACCCAACCTACGAACTAGTTATAACCCTTTCTTCACTAAGTATCTATACGGTGCTTGTTCTACATCTTTAGCCACGAGAGTGTGATCCATAAAAGTACAAAAGCTTGGGATATCGCGGGTGGTTGATGGGTCGTCGGCGATGATAAGTAATGTTTCGCCATCTTTCATTTTTCGTACTGCGCCACGCACCATCATCACAGGTTCTGGACAACGTAGGCCAAGTGCATCTAATTGGTGATCGGGATTATCAAAACTCATGGCTGACCTTTTAGGTGAAAGAGACGATTATTAAGCGGCTATTTTAACTTTCTATTGCCGCCAGTTTCAATAAGTGAAAGCAAAGCAAATAAAAAAGGCGCACTGAGCAATTCAGTGCGCCTTTTTATCACCAAGATGTTTGGTGTGAGCTCGTTATTCTACGCGCTCAAATACAGTTGCAATACCTTGGCCTAAACCAATACACATAGTTGCTAGACCGTATTTAGCGTTCTTGTCTTCCATTAGGTGAACAAGCGTTGTGCTAATACGTGAACCAGAACAACCAAGTGGGTGACCAAGTGCAATTGCACCACCATTTAGGTTAACTTTTTCATCTACCACATCCATCAGACCTAGGTCTTTTAACACTGGTAGAGATTGTGCTGCGAATGCTTCGTTAAGCTCTGCAACATCGATATCGTCAATAGTGATACCTGCTTGTTGAAGTGCTTTTTGCGATGCAGGAACTGGGCCGTAACCCATGATTGATGGATCGCAACCTGCAACAGCCATTGATTTAATACGCGCACGAATAGGTAAACCAAGTTCTTTTGCTTTCTCTTCGCTCATTACAAGCATTGCTGACGCGCCGTCAGATAGTGCAGAAGAAGTACCTGCCGTTACGCTGCCTGATGCTGGATTGAATACAGGGCGTAGTTGCGATAAGCCTTCAACAGTTGTCTCTGGGCGGATTACTTCATCGTCTTCAACTAAGATTAAAGAACCATCTGCATCGTGACCTTCCATTGGCAGGATTTCACGACGGAAACGACCTTCAACAGTTGCTGCGTGTGCACGTTGGTGTGAACGGTAAGCAAATTCGTCTTGTTGCTCGCGGCTAATGCCGTGCAGCGTAGCAAGGTATTCGGCAGTTAAACCCATTACGCCAGCAGCTTGTGCTACAGACGTTGATAAACCTGGGTGAAAATCATTACCGTGAGTCATAGGTACGTGACCCATGTGCTCAACACCACCAATGATGTAGGTATCACCAGCGCCAGTCATAATAGCGCGTGCTGCATCGTGTAATGCTTGCATTGATGAACCACATAAACGGTTAACTGTGACAGCTGGTACTGAGTGAGGGATACCGGCTAGTAGTGCTGCGTTACGAGCAATGTTAAAACCTTGCTCTAAAGTTTGTTGTACACAGCCCCAGTAAATATCATCAATTGATGCTGGATCAACGGCTGGGTTACGGTCTAACAAACCTTTCATTAAGTGAGCACTTAAATCTTCCGCACGCTTGTTTTTGAATACGCCGTTCTTTGAACGACCCATTGGTGTGCGGATACAATCTACGATTACTGGATTATTCATGTTTCTTATCCTTCCACCTTATAGAATACACGGCCTTCTTCGGCCCACTTGCGAGTTTCATCTGATACTTGGTAAATCGCACCTAAATGAGCGTACTTGTCTGCTGTCGCAACAAAGTTCGCTAAACCAGTTTGATCTAAGTAACGGAATGCACCGCCTCTAAATGGAGGGAAACCAATGCCGTAAATTAGCGCCATGTCAGCTTCTTGTGGAGACGCTACGATACCTTCTTGTAAACAAAGTAGTACTTCGTTGATCATAGGGATCATACAACGGTCAATGATTTCTTGTTTGTCGAAATCTTTAGGTGCATCAGTGATAGCACTTAGTAACTCTGTTGCTGTTGCATCTTTTGCTTTTTTCAGGCGACCACGACGGTCTGGCGCGTATTGGTAGAAACCAGCACCATTTTTCTGACCAAAGCGTTTTTCGTTTGCAAATACAGTAACAGGGTCTTTATCTTGGCGAGCCATACGCTCAGGGAAACCGTCAGCCATTACACCTGTACAGTGGTAAGCTGTATCGATACCTACAACATCAAGAAGATATGCAGGACCCATAGGCCAACCAAATACATTTTCCATCACTTTATCAACTTTAGTGAAGTCAGCACCTTCAACAACAAGTTTGCTGAAACCTGCAAAGTAAGGGAATAGTACGCGGTTTACAAAGAAACCAGGACAGTCGTTTACAACGATTGGTGATTTACCAAGTTTTAATGCGTAATCAACAACCGCATTAATAGTAGCTTCTGATGTTTTTTCACCACGAATGATTTCTACTAATGGCATTTTTGGCACTGGGTTAAAGAAGTGCATACCACAGAAGTTTTCTGGTTTTTCAAGTGCCGATGCTAACTCGTCAATACGAATTGTTGAGGTATTTGAAGTTAGGATAGTGCCCGCAGGTAAGTCTTTTTCAAGGCCCGCAAGAACAGCTTGCTTCACTTTAGGGTTTTCAACCACAGCTTCAACAACGATGTCTGCGCTTTGTAGGTCCGCATCGTTTAGTGTTGGTTTGATCTTGCCTAAGGTAGCAACCATCTTATCCATCGCCATATGGCCACGTTGTACTTTTTTGCCAAGTAGCTTAGATGCTTCACCCATACCTAAATCAAGTGCATCTTGGTTGATGTCTTTCATGATAATAGGTGTACCTTTATAAGCAGACTGATATGCAATACCGCCGCCCATAATACCTGCGCCTAATACAGCTGCTTGTTTGATCTCAAGTTCACTGTGTTTAGCTTGCTTCTTCGCTTTACCTTTAATGTATTGGTCAGCTAAGAAAATACCTGTTTGTGCAGCAGCTTCGCTTGTTGCTGCTAATTTAGCAAAGTTAGCGTTTTCAATCGCCATAGCTTCAGCGCGTTCACAGTTTGCTGCAGCTTTGATTGTTTTTACAGCCATAACAGGTGCTGGGTAGTGACCTTTTGTCTGACCCATTACCATGCCTTCAGCCATCGCAAAGCTCATACCTTGCTCAACACGGTTCATTTTCAGTGGCTGTAATTTTACTTGTCGTTTTGCTTGCCAATCTAGCTTGCCAGCAATTGCTTGCTCAAGTGTTGCTATACTTGACTCTAAAAGTTTGTCAGCACTAACTACTGCGTCAAAAGCACCTACTTTTAAGGCATCAGCAGCACGGTTTTCTTTACCTGTAGTAATCCATGTCATCGCATTATCAGCGCCAATAAGGCGTGGAAGGCGAACTGTACCACCAAAACCAGGCATGATGCCTAGTTTAACTTCAGGTAGGCCAATTTTAGCGTTAGAGCTAGCAACGCGGTAATCGGTAGCAAGTGCCCACTCACATCCACCGCCAAGCGCCATGCCGTTTACAGCACTTAGCGTTGGGAAAGGTAAATCTTCAATTGCATCAAAAACGTCAGTTGCATTTTTGATCCATGCAACAAGTTCTTCTTGAGGTTTAGTGAAGGTAGGTAAAAATTCGAAAATGTCGGCACCGATAATGAAATGATCTTTATCGCTGGTGAACACCATGCCTTTGATATCTGAGTTTGTTGCCAATTCTTTTAATGCTAAAGCGCAATCTTGCAAGGTTTGCTGCGAAAGTTTATTTACTGAGCCGTCTGCACAGAACTTAAACTCGGCGATGTTGTCCTTGATGAAAGCAACTTCAAATGAATCGCTTTTATATAACATTATTATTCTCCCTAGTTTATTAACTAAGACTGGTACGATGAGTTTGCATTTCAATCAGTGTGCTTGCTTTAAAATGAAAATGCAACGAAAAATTTACTGCGCTTTATCGCGATTGGTTAAAATATAGCTGGTTTGGTGCTAAGGTGTAGGAGAAGTTTTTTGTTATTAATTCTTTAATTTTTGTTAAAGGTCATCATGAAAAAACAACTCCTTGGTTGGACAGCTGCCGCATTACTTTTTCCTTTTTTTGCAGCTGAAGCCAACGATAAACATGACGCTTTTTTAAAAGCAGAAAAAAAGGCGCGTTACGGTGATTATCAAGACATGAAAGAGGCGGCAAGTGGGCTTGATCACCCTTTGAAGCCTTATGTCGAAAAGGCTTATTGGCAACGTAATCCGAGCCTTAAACACCAGACAGAAATCGAAAACTACCTCAATGTTTACCAAAACACGCCACTAGAGTGGCCTGTACGTAAGGCATGGCTTAATTACTTAAAAAAGTACAACAAAAAAGCGGCTTATATTCGTAACTATCGCGAAACAAGCAATAACGAATTGACCTGTCCTTATTTAAGTTTTCAATTGGACTTAGGTGCGCCTGAAAAAGCCATCATGAATCAAGTGACTGATTTATGGGTGGTAGGAAAATCACAACCAAAAGAGTGCGATAAGTTGTTCTCTCTTTGGAAGAAAAAAGGTTACCAGACCGAAGAGCGGGTTTGGCAGCGCATTAGCTTGGCTGCCGAAGGGGGCTCATCAAGTTTAATTCCATACTTAAAAACATTACTGCCTCGTGCTGACCAATATTTAGCTGATTTATATTTAAAGGTACGCAAAGATCCGAGTGCTTCAGCGGGCCTTTATCGCTACAAGAAAAAATCTGCTAAAGAAGGGCAGATTGCGATTTATGGAGTTAAACGCCTAGTATGGCGAGATAAAGACCTTGCACTGCGTGCCTGGGAAAAGCTCGAAACCATGTTCGATTACACAGACGAGCAAAAAGCGGATGTTTACTACAGTTTTGCCTTGTCGCTTGCTTCAAGTGGCCACCAACAAGCGCGCTTTTGGTTAAATAAAGTGCCTAAAGACCGTCAAACTAGAAAGTTAATGCAATGGCAACTTGGCAATATGTTAGAGAGACAAGATTGGTCTGGTATTGTGGCGTTTTTTACAGGCAAAGAAAACCTGAGCCTAGGTCAACAATATTGGTTGGCATATAGCTTAAACCAACGTGGTGAAGTCGAGCGTGCTCGTGAAATCTGGCAAACAGTGGCTAAAGAGCGTGATTATTACGGCTTTTTAGCATCTGCACGCTTAGGTATTCCGGTTAGCTTAAATAACAAAGAGATAAATATTAGTAATAAGCTAAAGCTTGAAGTGGCGAATGCTCCAGGCTTTAAGCGAGCTCGTGCTTTATATGAGCTTGAGCGCTTTACATCTGCGCGTCGTGAGTGGAATTATTTAACGGGTACATCAACCAAAGAAGAAAAGCTTGCTGCCTCATTGCTTGCTGCTGAACTTGATTGGTACGACAGTACTATCTACACCTTGGCGCAGTTAAAAGAGTGGGACTATGTCGACTTACGTTTCCCATTTGCGTTCAAAGATGTATTTGCAACATATAGCAGTCGCAGCCATATTGATGTTGCTTGGAGCATTGCAATTTCACGCCGTGAAAGTTCTTTTGCGCCCGACGCGCGTTCTCATGCCAATGCCCATGGTTTAATGCAGTTGTTGCCAAGCACTGCTAAGTATATGAATAAAAGCTCTGTATCACGAAAACAGTTATACCAGCCTCGTACTAATATTCGTCTAGGTAGTGAGTATTTGCAGTATTTGAAAAAGAAAAATCATGGCAACGAAATCTTGGCAACGGCTTCTTATAATGCGGGTTATCATCGTATTAAACGTTGGATCCCAGAGCAAGCTATGCCAGCTGAGCTGTGGATTGAGTTAATTCCTTATACAGAAACACGAAACTACGTTAAGAATGTATTTGCTTACAGACAGGTTTATCACACTCGATTAGGACGCGATGGCAATGTTCTAGCGCCAATTCTTGATATGTCGATGGGTGGTTAAACTCGATTTGTCACACTATCCTCCCTCAGTTGGGGGATAGTGCTGGCTATGATAGACTGCTAACAAGTTAAATTTACTAAAGATGGGTTTACTATGGATAAATTAGCGGTGTTATACGCCGAACATATTGCAACCTTGCAACAACGCACTCGAACAATTACAGAGCGTGAAGGTTTAGAAGGGTTAGTAATTCACTCAGGTCAGGCTAAACGTCAGTTTTTAGATGACATGTATTATCCGTTTAAGGTGAATCCGCAATTTAAAGCTTGGTTACCAGTGATCGACAACCCACATTGTTGGATTGTGGTTGATGGTGCATCTAAGCCGAAACTGATTTTTTATCGTCCTGTGGACTTTTGGCATAAAGTGCCTGACGAACCACGTGATTTTTGGGCTGAGTATTTTGATATTGAATTATTAGTACAGCCAGATCAGGTAGAAAAGCTACTGCCTTACGATAAAGAAAAGTTTGCCTATATCGGTGAATACCTAGAAGTAGCGCAAGCGCTGGGCTTTAGTATTATGAACCCAGAGCCAGTTATGAACTACCTTCATTTTCATCGTGCTTATAAAACGCAGTATGAGCTTGAGTGTTTACGCCAAGCTAACCGTATCGCGGTAGATGGCCACAAAGCAGCACGCGATACGTTTTTTGCTGGTGGTTCAGAGTTTGATATTCAGCAAGCTTACCTCATGGCTACCCGCCAGAGTGAAAACGAGATGCCTTACGGCAATATCGTTGCACTAAATGAGAATTGTGCAATTTTACATTACACGCATTTTGAGCCTAAAGCGCCGCAAACGCATCACTCTTTCCTTATTGACGCAGGTGCAAACTTTAATGGTTATGCTGCTGATATCACACGTACTTATGACTTTAAAAAGTCAGGTGAGTTTAGCGACTTAATTAAAGTAATGACTGAGCATCAAATCGCTTTAGGTAAAGCATTAAAGCCTGGCTTGTTATACGGTGAATTGCATTTAGATTGTCACCAGCGTGTAGCGCAAGTACTAAGCGACTTTAATATTGTGAAGTTACCAGCCGCTGAAATTGTTGAGCGTGGTATTACGTCGACGTTCTTCCCGCATGGTCTTGGTCATCATCTTGGTTTACAAGTTCACGATATGGGTGGCTTTATGGCTGATGATACAGGTGCGCACCAAGCACCACCTGAAGGTCATCCGTTCCTACGTTGCACTCGCTTAATCGAAAAGAACCAAGTATTTACTATTGAACCTGGTTTATACTTTATCGACTCGTTATTAGGTGACCTTGCGCAAACTGACAACAAACAGTTTATTAACTGGGAAAAAGTTGAAGAGTTTAAGCCATTTGGCGGTATCCGTATTGAAGATAATATTATCGTTCATGAAGATAGCCTAGAAAACATGACTCGTGATCTACACTTAGATTAACGATAAAGGTTAGTGAATATTGGGGCCAATAGGCCCCATTTTTTTAGATAAGCAATTATGTCTGAATACCAATATCCGGCTGAGCCGGTTTTTTACCAAGAAGAAATCAAGAAAAGCACCTTTATTGTGCATATTGCCCACACCCCAGATCTTGCGGCAGCAAAAGCCTTTATCAAAGAGATTCAAGATAAATACAGCGATGCTCGTCATAATTGCTGGGCACATGTTGCGGGTAATCCCGGTGGTAGTCATGTGTATGGCTTTTCTGATGATGGTGAGCCCAATGGCACAGCAGGTAAGCCAATGCTTAATGTATTAACAGGCTCTGGTATTGGTGAAATTACAGCGGTGGTAACCCGTTATTTCGGGGGCATCAAGCTTGGTACAGGTGGGCTAGTTCGCGCTTACGGCGGTAGTTTAAATAATGCCATGCGAGAGCTTAAAACCATTACCAAGGTACCGAGTGTTGAACTAGTTGGTCAAAGTGATTACAGCGTACAAGGTGCAATTGAGCAGTTATTAAAAAATCAGTATCAGGTGCTTAATATCGAAAAACAATTTGCAGAGAACATCACATGGCAAATTGAAATCGATAGCCGTCAGGCAGAGCAAGCGATTGATGATATCCATGAATTGACTCATGGCGAAGTTAGCCTAAAAGTCAGAAAAGTTTGAAATGTAAAAATAATACATTCCGTTTACTTACAATTAAGGCTGTAAGACAATAAACTGTATTAGCTAAACATTTAATAAGAAAGCGATACGCCTAGATGCAATTTCGTACCATAATAAAAATTCTCGGCCAGCTGGTGGCGCTATTTAGTATCACTATGGTGCCACCGGCACTGGTGTCTTTGATCTACAAAGACGGTGGTGGTGTGCCATTCGTTCTCGCTTTCATTTTTAGTGTTGTAATTGGTTTAGCAGCTTATTATCCAAACCGTCATGAGCATGGTGATCTTAAAGCCCGTGAAGGCTTCTTGATTGTAGTCTTGTTCTGGTTGGTACTAGGTACCTTCGCTGCGGTGCCTTTAGTGTTCTTACAAGAGCCTAATCTTTCCTTAGCTGACTCCGTATTTGAGGCCTTTTCTGGGCTGACAACAACAGGGGCTACCGTACTTACGGGCATAGAATACTTACCTAAATCAGTCCTCTTTTATCGCCAGCAACTGCAATGGCTAGGTGGTATGGGGATCATCGTACTCGCAGTCGCGGTACTGCCTATGCTAGGGGTCGGTGGTATGCAGCTGTACCGTGCAGAAACACCTGGTCCGGTTAAAGACTCAAAAATGACACCGCGTATTGCCGATACCGCAAAGCATCTTTGGTATATCTATGTATCGCTGACAATAGCCTGTACGCTTGCGTATTGGGCTGCAGGAATGGATTGGTTTGATGCAATCTGTCATGCGTTCTCTACGATTGCGATAGGCGGCTTCTCTACCTACGATGCATCAATGGGGCAGTTTGATAGCCCATTAATTAACTTTATTTGTGTAGTGTTTTTGCTGATTGCAGCCATTAACTTCTCGCTGCATTATGCGGCGGTAGCTTCACGCAATATTCGTGTTTATTTACGCGACCCTGAATTTAAAGTGTTCTTATTGATTCAATTAGCATTGGTCATTGTCTGCTTTACTGTACTGTCTTCAAATAATATTTATGCCGATGGTGACGAGACTCTCGACCAAGCTATGTTTCAAGCGGTATCAATGAGTACCACCGCGGGCTTTGCGACAGACAACTTCTCAGCATGGCCATTGTTCTTACCTATTTTACTTATCTTCTCAAGTTTTATTGGCGGCTGCGCAGGCTCTACCGGTGGTGGTATGAAGGTCGTGCGAGTGTTCTTACTTTACTTACAAGGTATTCGTGAGCTCAATCGTCTTGTGCACCCAAGAGCTATTTATTCAATTAAATTAGGCCGAAAAGCACTTCCAGATAAAGTTGTAGAAGCTGTTTGGGGCTTCTTCTCTGCGTATGCGTTAGTGTTCGTCATTATTATGTTGGCGCTGATGGGCACCGGCATGGATAACATCAGTGCATTCTCAGCAACAGCTGCTTGCTTAAATAACTTAGGCCCAGGTTTAGGTGAAGTCGCTGCTCATTACGGAGCGATTTCTGATACGGCAAAATGGCTACTTACTATTGCGATGGTATTTGGTCGTTTAGAAATATTCACCCTGTTAGTGTTGTTTACGCCAACCTTCTGGCGAGGCTAACCATAGTAAGGTGATTATCTAGAAGTGGAGGCATTACTGTGCCAAAAACTCAAAAACAACGTAATCTAGAAAAGCTAACCTGTATCCCTGCGGGTAGCTTGGTAGATGTTGAAATTACCACACCAACCGACAGTAAACGCGTAAAAACAGAATTTATTGGTTTGATGAATGATCAGTACATCATTATCAATTACCCATCAGCAAAGCGTTTAGCAAATGGTAGTGATTTCATCAAAGATGGGGTGATGGTCGTTATACGCGCGGTACTTGAAGCGGGTGGTGGGCAAGTAATTGCTTTTCGTCAGCAAATAAGCGCCTTGGCATCGCATCCTCACCGTTTAATTTTTCTCGAGTTTCCTAAGCAAGTGCAGCTTTATAGCTTACGTAGTGAAGCACGTATTCCTACGTTATTCCCTGCAAACTTAGTCATTGCAGAGCAAAAATTGGCTGGGCTTATTAAAGATATTTCACTAACAGGCGTGCAGTTTGATCTTAATAGCAAGGAGAACTTAAGCGCTTTTAAAGGGCAAAGCTGCCAAATCACACTTAGTAAACGTGAGTTTAATGGCACAGTATGTAGCGTGCGCAAAAGAGCAGGCGGCTTTATGTTCGGTGTACAGCTTGATACGAGTGAAGATGAAATGAAAGCGTTTATGAAAGAGCACTTAATTGACCTTTCAGTGTTGGATAACTAATACCAATTCGCCATTTTGCAACAAAATGGCTATTTCCCCCGATTTAACCCTATAAATATCAAAATTAATTTATTAATAAATTCAAATAACCAATTAAATCAATGTTTTATTAATTAAATTAATTTCGATTTTTTTCTTTAAGTTTTGTTGTTCAGATAGAGTTTATTTTCAAATTTCTAATTTTTCTGTTTTCTAATCCGAGTTAATCGCTATTGTCTCCATTTTAATCTTGGTAACTTATTGATTTTAAAAGAAGCGTAAAACCAACCACCGAGCTTGTTGCAAAACAGCAACAAAAAAATCGCGTTATTTCCCCCTAATTCTCGATATTTTAATTTAATGCACTGATTTTATTGCTCTTTTTAACTTTGGCATCGAAGTTGAAATAGTTTTAGCGAACACAGAGAAAAACTGATTCAGGAACATATCCTTTATCACAGTTGAGACAACATTGAAGGAATAGTGATTATGAAAACGTTACACAAAACTTTAGCACTTGTAGCCCTTGCAACTTCATCAGCAGCGTTTGCCGCTGACTTTGACACACTGGATGTTAATGGCGATGGCGCTATCAGCAAAAGCGAAGCATCAGTAAGCGAAACGTTAATGAGCCAATTTAAAGAGCTTGATACAGACGGCAACGGTGAGCTGTCTAAACAAGAGTACTCAAAAGCTTAATTTCATTGTAAGGACACGCTGAAAAGGACTTCTAACTCAAGACAACACATTTTGAAGGAATGACATTATGAACACAGTAAATAAAACACTAGCACTTATGGCACTTGTATCTTCATCTGCAGCGTTTGCGATGAGTGATTTCGATACTCTAGATGTTGATGGCAATGGTGTTATCAGCCAAAGCGAAGCATCGGTAGATGCAGAGCTAATGAGCAAATTCAGTGAATTAGACACTGACGGTAACGGTGAGTTATCGAAACAAGAATTTTCAAAAGCTTAATGTGATTAAGCAAAACCAGTTTATTTAGCTGATTAGTTCTGAGCTGCCAAAGACAGCCTAAATGGATAAGGGAATCCATGACAAAGGATAACACTGGAAGTGTGATCAGCTAACACTCTTAAAATTGAAGGAATATGATTATGAAAACAGTAAACAAAACATTAGCTTTAATCGCCCTTGCATCTTCTTCAGCAGCTTTTGCAGCAACTGATTTTGACACCTTAGACGTAGACGGTAACGGCGTGGTTAGCAAAAGTGAAGCAGCCGTTGACGCAAAAATTATGTCGCAGTTTAAAACATTAGACGTGAATGGCGACGGCGTTCTTACAGAAGCTGAGTTCTCTGAAGCCGAATAACTGAATTAATACGTAGTTATACCAATTTCCACTAAACAGGGATCTCAGAAACGGATTTCACTCTTTTCAAATTTAAGGTAGTTATTATGAAACAGTTAAGCACAACAATCGCAATTTTAGCACTAGCAACGTCATCAGCAGCCTTTGCACAAGGCGTAAGCTTTGCAACGTTCGATACTGACGGTGATGGTGTGATCAGCAAAGAAGAAGCGTCTGCAAATATGCAGCTTGAAAAGTTATTTCCAGAGCTAGATAGTGACGGTAATGGCGAACTTTCAAAAGAAGAGTTCGCTCAAATTCAATAGAATCTTTTAGAAAAGTTAGGTACTTTCACTTCAAGAGTCGTAAAGCAGCTGTCATGGCTGCTTTTTTCGTTTATAAGCTTTTTTACAAGAAGATAGCACTTACTTGGAACAGCTTTTCAACAACTGTAATGTGCTTTTTATCAATCAAGAACATGATTACATGGTCACCCGACTGAATAACCGTATCGTCATGGGCAATCAGTACATCATCGTTACGCACAATTGCACCAATGGTTGTTCCAGCTGGTAGTTTGATATCAGCAATTGCTCGGCCAACAACTTTAGAAGTATGCTCATCACCATGAGCGACAGCCTCAATGGCTTCTGCTGCGCCCTTACGTAACGAATAAACATTAACAATGTCACCACGGCGAACGTGTGTTAACAGCGCCGAGATAGTGGCTTGCTGAGGTGAAATAGCAATATCAATTTCACCGCCTTGTACTAGGTCAACATAAGCGCCACGCTGAATAAGCACCATGGTTTTTTGTGCGCCCATACGCTTTGCCAGCATCGCAGACATAATGTTTGCTTCATCGTCGTTAGTCACTGCGATGAACACATCCACTTGTTCAATATGTTCTTCAGATAGCAGCTCTTGATCAGAAGCATCGCCACAGAACACTACGGTGTTATCAAGCATTTCAGAGAGCTGTGCTGCGCGCTCTTTATTGCGTTCAAGCAGCTTCACACTGTGGTTTTTCTCAAGTGAACGCGCAAGGCCCGCACCGATATTACCACCACCAGCAATCATGATCTTTTTGTATGAACGTTCGAGCTTTTGCAGCTCATTCATAACTGCTCGAATATGCTTTGTTGCAGCGATAAAGAACACTTCATCGTCCGCTTCGATAACCGTTGTGCCAAGCGGTTTAATCGCTTTACCTTGACGATAAATAGCCGCTACCCGGGTTTCGACATTCGGGATGTGCTCTTTCAAGGCTGAAAGTGCATAACCCACCAGCAAACCACCGTAATAGGCTTTCACCGCAACTAGCGATAACATGCCATCGGCAAATTGTAATACCTGTAAAGCACCCGGATAGTCGATTAAGCGACGAATATACTTAGTTACCAGCGCTTCTGGAGCAATGTAGTGGTCAACAGGTAAGTCGTCGTTATGAAATAGCTTTTCACGGTACTTTAAGTATTGCTCTGAGCGAATACGGGCAATTTTGGTTGGCGTGTTAAAAATACTATAAGCAACCTGGCAAGCAACCATGTTCACTTCATCTGAACTGGTTACGGCAATAATCATATCGGCGTCTTCTGCGCCTGCGCGACGCAATACATCGGGATGCGCACTGTGGCCAGTAACACCTTGTAAGTCGTACTTATCTTGTAGCTCACGCAAACGGTTACCGTCGATATCGACAACGGTGATCTCATTTTGCTCACCTACGAGGTTTTCTGCCAGTGTGCCACCAACTTGTCCGGCACCGAGTATGATTATTTTCATAGCTTGTTCTTATTAGTGTTTTTTAACTAGCTTTGCATAATAGAAACCGTCACTTTCACCAGGCAGTAATTGCAGGCCAGGCATCGTTGGGGTGTCGTTTTCATGCAAAGGTATGTGTTCAGCACTTGGATTATTGGCAAGGAACTTAGCAACTTGTTGTTGGTTCTCTTGCGGTAATACTGAGCAGGTCGCGTAAACTAACGTACCACCAGGCTTAAGTAGAGGCCAGATGCTATTTAAGATATCGCCTTGTAAATTAGCCAGATCTTCAATATCAGATGCACGACGTAACCATTTAATATCAGGGTGACGACGGATCACGCCAGTTGCTGAACAAGGCACATCAAGCAAAATACGGTCAAATTGCTGCTCATCCCACCAGATGTGAGGTTGTGAAGCATCGGCACATTGTAAATCAGCAGCTAAACCAATACGCACTAAGTTTTGTTTAACGCGTTCTAGGCGCTCGCTGTCGCTATCAAGTGCTAATACGTCGGCATCAGCAAGCTCTAGGATATGACACGTTTTACCACCTGGCGCTGCACACGCATCTAAAATGACATCATCATTTTGTGGATCTAAAAAGCGTGCTGCTAATTGTGCCGCAGCATCTTGAACTGAGCAGGCACCGGTATCAAATTCTGGCAGTGCGTACACATCACACGGTTTAGCTAGTTTAATACCATCAGGAAAATCAGCATTAAGGGTATGCTCAATATCATTTGCTTTAAGCATTTCGCTGTATTCTTGGGTGCTATATTGCGCTTGGTTTACACGTAACCACATAGGTGCTTGCAGCTGATTCGCTTCAAGAATTTCTTGCCAGTTATCAGGGTAAGCAGCGGTTACTTGTTTGATAAACCAACCTGGGTGGTTAAATTTGCAAACAGGAATTTGCTTTGCTTTTTCTTCAAGCTCAGCTTGTTCACGTTGGAAACTGCGTAAAATAGCGTTAATCAGGCCTTTTAAACCCAGTGCACGCATTTGCTGAAGCGCATTAACCGTTTCGCTGATTGCTGCATGAGGCGGTACGCGCATGTGTTGAAGTTGGTAAATACCCACATACAACAAGAACTGGAAAATACGGCGCTTACCTTTTAGTGGTTGATCTAAAAGTTGCTGACAATAATTTTCTAGGCTAGGTAAATAGCGCAGCACACCGTAGCAAATTTGTTGTAGTAGGGCTTTATCTTTCGGCGATAATCCTTGACTTGCAAAAGGTAGTTCTTGATTTAGCGATGCACCTTTATCGACCACGTTATAGAGGGTTTCAGCAGCAAGTGCTCTTACATTACTCATTGCTTTGACCTAATACTGAGCCAGGTTCAACCCAATCACTGCGACCATTTAAAAAGTCAGTAACAGCCATTGGTTTTTTACCTTGTGGTTGAAGAAGGGTGATTTTAAGTGCATCTTGCCCACAGCCAACGGTAATACCTTGCTTATCAGCAGCAATGATTTTACCGGCTTGTGCAGTTTGCGATACAACTTCGGCTTGCCAAATTTTTACCGTTTGTCCTGCCATTTCAGTAAAGCAAACAGGCCATGGATTAAAGGCACGGATATTACGCTCAATTTGCGCAGCATCCATTGACCAATCAATATTGGCTTCGTCTTTTGATAGCTTCTTGGCATAATTTGCTTGTGCGTCATCTTGCTTTTCTGGGGTGATTTCACCTGCAGCAAGACGATTGATTGTACTGATCAGTGCATCAGGACCCAGTGCAGCTAATTTATCGTATAAAGAGCTACTGGTTTCTGTGCTATCAATCGGGCAACGGCTGATATGCAGCATATCGCCGGTATCTAAGCCTTCATCCATTTGCATTATTGTTACACCGGTTTCATTGTCACCAGCCCAAATAGCACGTTGGATCGGTGCAGCACCACGCCAGCGCGGTAAAATAGAGCCATGCACGTTTAAGCAGCCTAAGCGCGGTGCATCTAAAATCGCTTTTGGTAACAGTAAGCCGTACGCCACCACAATCATAATATCGGCGTTCAGGCTGGTAAGCTCTGCAAGTGCTTCATCTGATTTTAGTGATTGCGGTTGAAATACAGGTAAATCATGAGCAAGTGCCAGTTCTTTAACTTCACTGGCTTTTAGCTTTTTACCTCGGCCCGCTGGTCGATCCGGTTGGCTATATACACCAACAACTTCGTGCTCTGAGTCAATCAGTGCTTGTAAATGGCGCGCAGCGAAATCCGGCGTACCAGCAAAAATAATGCGTAATGGTTGTGTCACAGATATTCCTATTGATTAACTTATGATTTAGCAGCCAGCTTAGCTTCTTTTTCAAGCTTTTTACGGATACGTTGGCGCTTTAAAGGCGATAGATAATCAATAAATAGGGTGCCTTTAAGGTGATCAAGCTCATGCTGAATACAAATCGCTAATAGCTCGTCAGCGTCAAGGCTAAACTCTTCACCGTTTTCATTAAGCGCTTTAACAGTAACTGTTTCTGCGCGGTCAACTTTTGCGTATGAGTAAGGAACAGATAAACAGCCTTCTTCACTCACAGTTGAACCATCTTTTTTGGTGATTTCTGGGTTGATTAACACTAACGGTTGGTCGCGCTCTTCAGATACGTCGATCACCACAATTCGCTGGTGGATATCTACTTGCGTCGCTGCTAAGCCGATACCGTTTTCGTCATACATAGTTTCAAGCATGTCTTTGACGATTTGACGAACTTCATCGTTTACTTCTGGTACTTCTTTCGCGATTGTACGTAAACGCTCATCCGGAAATCTCAAAACTTCTAACCTAGCCATAGTTACCTTTTACACTTGTGATTCATTTAGGGTATTGTATGCTCTTATTTTAGCCATTCGTGTTCACCTTTAACAGGTTTTGGTCGATAATAATCTAAAAACAACTCAAGGAAGCCAAATGAGATACCCACTAGTTGCGGCTTTGTTAGCCATTAGCTGTGCTTTTCCGGTAGCTGCTGATGTTTTAACAATTAAAAAAGATGCACCAAAACAATATGTTGTCAAAAAAGGCGATACGCTTTGGGATATCTCGGGCGTGTATCTTGATGAACCTTGGCAATGGCCTGATTTATGGCAAATGAACCCGCAAATTGCGAATCCGCATTTAATATACCCGGGTGATGCGCTCACTTTAATTTACGATAAAGACGGAAATCCTCGTTTAGTTAAAAATGCGCGTTATAAAAAACTCTCTCCAGAAGGGCGAATTACACCAAAAGGCAAGCAAGCAGTGCCGACGTTGCCTTTGGAGTTGCTGCGCCCATATTTGAGTTATGAGCAAGCGATTAGCGCCGATGTTATTGCACAAAAACCATATATTTTGGGTGCCAGTGTTAATACCAAAATGAATACTATGGGCCATACGCTTTACGTTAAAGGTGACTTAACACTTAACGAAGCTTATGGCGTATACCGTAAAGGCAATGATCTTGTTGATCCAAATACCAATGAAGTACTAGCGAATAAAGCGGAATTAGTGGCGATTGTTCGCGCATTTAGAAGCGGTGACGTAGAAAACGGCGTACCTGCCTCAGTTAAAGTTGAACTGGTAAAACAAGAAATTAAGCCGCATGACTTTTTAATGCCGGCGATGGAAGGGCAAATGTTGCCAGCCTATTTCACTATGAAACGCCCTGAAGCTACTTTAGATGGCACTATTATCGCCGCAGCTAATGAAATGCGTGAATTTAGTACCATGGACATTGTTGTACTAAACTTAGGTTCAGACCAAGTGAAACCAGGTTTTGTACTTGATATTCAGCGTCAATCACCTGAAGTGTATGACGGCCGCAATGGTCCGCGTTACCGCGAAGATTCTAACAGTCTTGAGAAATTCATGACTGATGCAAATGATGTGTTAGGAATTGAAAGCGATGAAGACAGCAATGTATGGCACATGCCAAAGGAAAAAGTCGGTGAGTTAATGGTGTTTAAGGTATATGACAACGTTAGCTACGCATTGATTGTGAAGAATCAGCACCCGATCCGAGTTGGAGATTATGCAGTTATAAACTAACTCACAATTTGGGCGCTCTAAGGAGGGAGCATGGCACAGGTTTCAGGCAAGCTATCCCATTGGCTTGCCTTTTATTTATGTAAAGGGCTTGGAATAAAAAGCCTTATTGCATTAAGTCAAAGACGGCCACTGGATGAGCTATTTAAGCTATCTAGTTTAGAGCTTCAGCAGCTGGGTTTATCACAAAGCCAAGCCGATAACTTAGTTAATACTGACTGGCAGTTAGTAGCCCACTACCAAGAGTTAATAGCAAGACTTAAAATCAAAGTCATAAGCTATTTTGATAGCAGCTATCCGCCTTTACTCAAACAAATAGCCAGTGCACCTATCTTATTATTTTGTTTAGGTAACACAGAACTATTACTGTCACCGCAAATAGCAATTGTCGGTAGTCGTAATGCCACACCGACAGGGCTTGAAGTCGCTGCTGAGTTTGCCCATCAATTATCTGCTGTTGGCATGACGGTGACATCAGGTATGGCTATGGGAATTGATGGTGCAGCCCATAAAGGCGCATTAGCAGGGTCAGGAAACACCATTGCCGTACTTGGTACGGGTATCGATATTGCTTATCCAAAACGCCATCGCTTACTCATTAAACAGGTTGCTGAGCGGGGCTTGTTGGTTTCTGAGTTCTTACCGGGAACGGCTGCTAATGCCGCTAATTTTCCGCGCCGAAACCGTATTATCTCTGGATTATCATTAGGAGTGTTGATTGTCGAAGCGCAAATTAAAAGTGGCTCATTGGTGACAGTGCGCTATGCGCTTGAGCAAAATAAAGAGGTGTTTGCCGTGCCGGGTTCGATAAAAAGCCCACTATCAGAGGCAAGCCATTTTTTAATTAAGCAAGGCGCTAAATTGACAGAAAATATTACTGATATTCTTGATGAAGTGAGCTTTTTCTGTGAAAACAGTCTATATAGTATAGAACAGCCTATTGCAGATGAACCCGACTGCCCAGTGTTCAAAAGTATAGGGTATGAGGTAACAAGTGTTGATCAAATAACACAGCGCAGCCAATTACCTGTAGACGAAGTACAAGCTCGGTTACTCGACCTAGAGCTCGCAGATAAAATCGAACGAGTACTAGATGGTTATATAAGACTAGGAGGACATAAACATGTTTGACATCCTCATGTATCTTTTTGAAAACTATATCCATAGTGAAGCTGAAATCTTTACTGAAGAGAACGAACTTACCGATGAGTTGGTTCGTGCTGGCTTCAATAAACCTGAAATCTACAAAGCCCTTGATTGGCTAGAGCAACTTGCTGACTTACAACAAAGCGATATCTACCCGTACCTTAATGCCCAACCACAACATGCTATGCGTATTTACACTGATAGTGAATGCCAAATGTTAAGTGTTGAGTGTCGCGGCTTTTTAATGTTTATCGAGCAAATAGGTGTAATTAACACCGTAACTCGCGAAATGGTGATAGATAGACTTTGTGCTCTAGATAAACCATTTATTTCTTTGGAAGACCTAAAGTGGGTGGTGCTAATGGTGTTATTTAATGTACCAGGGTCAGAGCAAGCTTACGCACAAATGGAAGACTTAATATTTGACGAGCCAGCCGATGTATTACATTAATTCGACTTTGCTTGTATCTTTGTTGAGTTTGGGTATATTAGGCGAAAATTAGCCAACCCCACAGGAATCTTATGAGTAAAATCGACCATTCTCTTTTTTCTGCAGATAAACATGCACTCGAAAAAGAGTATGAGGTTTGCCCTAAATGCGGTTCTGAATTGGTTATGCGCAACTCAAAGTCAGGGCCGTTCTTAGGCTGTGCCAGTTACCCAAAGTGTGACTTTATCCGCCCATTAGCTCATCACGATAGCCAACAAATAAAAGTACTCGAAGACAGTGCCTGCCCAGAGTGTGGTAAGCCATTAGTAATTAAAAATGGCCGCTACGGTATGTTTATTGGGTGTACTGGCTATCCTGAGTGCCACTATATTGCTCATGATGAAGAGCCTGACGATGCTCCTCAATTACCTGCTTGTCCTAAATGCAAAAAAGGCCAGCTGGTTGCTCGTAGTAATAAGTTTGGCAAAACCTTTTATTCTTGTGATGGCTATCCGCGCTGTAAATATACCCTTAATCACAAACCTGTGGCGACCGAGTGCCCGGCCTGCCAGTGGCCAATTATGACCGAAAAGAAAACAGCTTCAGGTGTTGTGTTACAATGCCCGCAGAAGTCGTGTATGCATAAGTTAGTCGAATCTTAATGCACTTGTAATTTGTTTATTTAGGAGAGTTTCTTTGTCTGATCCTGTTGCACAACCAGCCAATGCAATTGACGCTTTGCAGCAAGGCGGTGTAATTGTTTACCCAACCGAAGCTGTTTTTGGTCTTGGTTGCGATCCTGATAACCAAGCTGCGGTTGAAAAGCTTTTAGCCATCAAACAACGCCCTGTAGAAAAAGGCTTAATTTTAATTGCTGACAATTATGGCCAGTTATTAAAGTATGTAGATGATGCCAAAATCCCCATGGATAAACGTGCTGATATCTTTTCACAATGGCCAGGTGCTATCACTTGGGTGATGCCTGCAGCAAAAGAAACGCCAAAGTGGCTAACAGGCCAGTTTGATACTATTGCGGTACGTGTTACTGATCATCCAACGGTAAAAGCCCTGTGTCAGCAATTTGGTAAGCCGTTGGTTTCAACAAGTGCAAACTTAACCGGTCAAGAAACGGTAATGACTATCGCACAAGCGAAAAGCGAATTTGCAGACACAGTAGATTTTTATGTTGATGAGCCGTTAGGTGGCAACAGCCAACCAAGTGTGATTAAAGACGCAGCGACCGGTAAAGTATTTAGAGGATAAACATGCAAAGCGAGCTACTCGAACAAGTTAAAACCTATTTAATGGCCTTACAAGATACAATTTGTCAGGGCCTTGAAAATGCTGACGGCAAAGCAAAGTTTGTTGAAGATAATTGGCAACGTGCAGAAGGCGGCGGTGGCCGTACGCGTGTTATCCAAGGTGGTAATGTCATCGAACAGGGTGGGGTAAACTACTCGCATGTGTTTGGTGCTTCGATGCCAGCATCAGCAACAGCACATCGTCCAGAGCTCGCTGGTCGTAGCTTTCATGCATGTGGTGTGTCATTAGTGATCCACCCTAATAATCCACATATTCCAACTAGCCATGCCAATGTCCGTTTCTTTATTGCCGAAAAAGAAGGTGAAGAGCCAATTTGGTGGTTTGGTGGTGGTTTTGATTTAACCCCTTATTACCCTGTTTTTGAAGATGTACAACATTGGCATCAGGTGGCTAGCGATTTATGTCAGCCATTCGGTGCTGAGGTTTACGATAAATATAAAAACTGGTGTGATGATTACTTTTATCTAAAACACCGCAGTGAAACACGTGGTGTTGGTGGCTTGTTCTTTGATGATTTAAATGAGCTGGGCTTTGAACAAAGCTTTGCCTTTATGCAGGCGGTAGGAAATGGTTTTTTAGATGCTTACCTTCCTATAATTGAGCGCCGCAAAGACACGCCAACAACCGATCAGCAACGCGATTTCCAACTGTATCGTCGTGGTCGTTATGTTGAGTTTAATCTTGTTTGGGACCGCGGCACATTATTTGGCTTACAAACAGGTGGACGTACTGAATCAATTTTGATGTCGATGCCACCATTAGCTCGTTGGGAATATAACTATGTACCAGCTGCAGATAGCCCAGAAGCTAAGCTATATCAGTACTATTTACGCCCGCAAGATTGGTTAAATAGCAAAGAATCTGATTTAGTTGCACGTCAATGGCAGCTTTAATCAAGTATTGAAACCACTCGAACCAACATTGCGTTGTCACCCTCTACGAGGGTGGCAACACTGTCACTGCTAGGCAGCTCTGCCAAGACACTAAATAGCACTTCTGCTTTTAATATTTCTAGCTTATCAGGTGTTGTATCAATGGGGGCGCTAACCTGTGTTAAGCATTGACTGATATCACAGGCATAGAAATCAAGTTTCACCTGAAAATATTCTGGGTGCTGAATAAGCTTATCAAAACCATCAACAATACTTTGTTCATACTTATCGCTTTGTGAAGTTTTATCTTGGCTGAGAAGAGATTGAGCAATCTGTTGAATATCATCACGTTGTATATATTCATTAACAGTGCTTATTTGATCAGCAGATTCATTCACGCTGTGTTGATAGGTAAATAGTAACGCCGCAATAACCCCAATACAGACTAAAAGAGTTGTTAAAAATTTCATTTAAATATCCTTATTTACTATGAAATGCATATAACAACTCTAGCAGTTGCACGAAAAGCGCGCAATTTAGCTTAATTTAAAGCGTCTTACTTGCTCATCAAGTGAACGAGCTAACGACAACAGCTCTTCGCTGACTTTTTGGTTTTCATGGGCATCGACTAATGAGTGCTCGGCATTATCACTAATTGCAATAACGCTCTGGTTAATTTCTTCAGCCGCGAGGTTTTGCTGTTCAGTGGCATCAGCAATTTGCACGTTAAGTTGGTTTATCTCACTCATTTGTGAAGAAATATCACGTAATGCTTTAGCTACTTGCTTAACTTGAACTGCTCTTTCGTCTGCTTCTTCGCAAGAGTTATTCATGGTATTAACGGTTTGTGCCGCTTCACTTTGTAGCTTGTCGATAGTGCGGCGAATTTCATCCGTTGAGTCATGAGTGCGGGTCGCTAAAGTACGTACTTCATCGGCTACCACAGCAAAGCCTCGGCCAGCTTCACCAGCACGAGCCGCCTCAATGGCTGCATTAAGTGCAAGTAAGTTTGTTTGTTCGGCAATGCTACTGATCACCTCGAGTACTTTACCAACGTCTAACGTTTGGGTTTGCAGTTGACTTACTTGCTCGGCAGCCGCTCTAACATCTGCCGCAAGTTGATTAATACTTTGCTCAGTGTGCTCAGCAACATGTAAGCTTTGCTGCGCAAGTTGATTACTGTGCTCTGACTTTTCAGATGCAAAATGGGTGGTGTTTTTAACTTCGCTTGATGAGCTTTCTAGTTCATTAATGGCGGCAGCGACCGAATCTGTCCCTTGCTTTTGCTTTAAAATCGCTTGCTCGGTAGCATCCGCTGAGGCATAAATGCTTTCGGCAGAGTGGATCAATACCTTAGAAGAATGAGAAACTTGAGCAATATTATCTTTAAACGCACCAATCATGTGATTAAAGCTGGTGGCAAGAGAACTAAGCTCGTCATTATTACTATCATCTACCGTGAGGCTTAAATCTTTATTGGTGGTTGCCAAGTGCATGGTATGGCTAATGACTTTTAAGCGTTTGATGAAAATTTTTCTAAACATCACTGCTAGTAGTGAGAAAGCCGAAATGAAAATAGCCGCTAATAGTAGCGTGTTCATTAAGGTGTTTTGCGATACTTCTTGCTCAATATCAGCCAACGAATAACTAATTTTTACTACACCTAACACATCGCCTTCTTGTGCTTGATGGCAGCCTAAGCAGTTTGTTCCTTTATAATCACTGCGAGCAAACATAGGCTTTAGATAAGTCATCGTACTTTTTTGATTATCAATAAATAGTGCTTCAGTGCCTGTTAGTGCATTTCGCTCAGCATCGTTAGTCGCAACTTGGTTGGCATTTCCTGGCCCATAAATTTTATTAACGATTGGACTACGAATGATATGGGCATCTTCAATATTAGGATGACTTCTTAATTTAGTACTTAGAATTTCGCGATTAGCCATAGTGCCTGTCAGCATCATGGTATTAATAGAATCAAAGTAATTATCGGCAAGCAGTTTTATGTTACTTTCAACGGTATCTCTTGCTAATTCATGTTGTTGCTGGGCACTACTAAATATACTGGCAAATAATACCAATACCCCTGTTAGTGCTAACAAGGCATAAATTTTAAATTGGATAGACTTCATTCGACGACGCTTTTTCTAAATTAAGGAAAATTTATTATCTTTATTTAGAAAAAGCGTACATTGATATAGCGCAAAGCTTAGTTAGTTTTGATTGATCATATGGCTGGCGAGTTGTGATAATGACTGTCTTAACCCTTCGCGAAGTAGTGGGTTATCAATCTCGATATCAAGCGTTTTATTCATACAATGCATCCATTGGTCACGTAAGTCTTGATCAATAGGGAAAGGCATGTGACGCTTTCTTAGCATTGGGTGACCATATTTTTCAACGAATAGGTCAGGACCGCCCAGCCAGCCAGATAAAAACTCAAAGAAGACTTGGCGAATTCTATCTAAAGGCTGCGGATGCATATCATATAATGGTTTGGCGTATTCATCTGTGGCCATTATGTCGTAAAATCGATTTGCAATTGCTCGAGCTCCTGCTTCACCGCCAATAATTTCGTAAGGTGTTTTTTCTGGGGTAGGTGTTTCAGGCGTTGGTTTCGATTTAGAAAAAAGTCGTTTAATCATAATATTAATAAAGCTCTACAGGGCGAAGAGGTTGCTTCACTATGGACAAATACGCGGTTTTTGGAAATCCAATAAAACATTCGAAATCACCCGCAATACACGCACAATTTGCTGCATCATTAAACGAGCAAATACAATACAGCGCCATTTTAGCACCAACAGATGCATTTGAAAAAACTGTCGCTGAGTTTTTCGCTGCTGGTGGTAAAGGGGCTAATGTCACTTTGCCGTTTAAAGAACAAGCGTTTGCCATGGTCGATGAACTCACAGAGCAAGCGAAAATTGCTGGAGCCGTAAACACTATTAAACAGCTTGACGATGGCAGCCTACTGGGTGATAACACCGATGGTGTAGGACTTGTTAAAGATCTTTTAGCTAATAATGTCACCTTAAAAGGGCAGCGAGTTCTTCTTGTTGGCGCCGGTGGTGCAGCGCGAGGTGTCATTCAGCCATTATTGAATGAGCATATCGAAAGCTTAACAATAGCCAACCGTACCGCCGAAAAAGCAAAGGCGCTAGCGAGTCATTTTAATGGTGAAATAAATGTGCAGGGCTTTGCTTTAAATGATATCCCAGCAAACAACTATGATGTGGTGATTAATTCAACCTCAAGTAGTGTAACTGGAGACCTGCCGGGTATAGCTGAAGACCATGTTGCTAAGTGTCAGTGCGCTTACGATATGTTTTACGCCAATGACGATACCGCATTTATCAGTTGGGTTAAGTCGATTAACCCAACATGTTTAACACTCGATGGTTGTGGCATGCTAGTTGGCCAAGCAGCACAAGCTTATTTTGTATGGCGCAATAAAATGCCAGAAATTATTCCCGTTGTTACCGCACTTAAAGCAGGAGAAATTGCGTGAATCAAGCTATCCAATTTATAGACAGACTCGAATTTAAGCCTGAAGAAAAACAGTTGGTATTCTTCGCACAAGTAAGTGGTTTGATGGTGGAGTGTGTTATTGATACCAGCAAGTATGATTTTGCAGATCAAAGCAGTGCGGTTAATTACTTTGAATCTTATCGTTTCGATTACGAAGAGCTCGCCGAGCAACTGATCGAAGATGAGCAGTATAACTCGGCAGGACAAATTGAATTAACCGAAGTGTTTTAGACCTCAGCTAAGTATTCATCTTTAAGCTGAACATAATTATCAGCAGAGATTTTTAAAAAGGCGCGCTCTTGCTCTGTTAAAGGGCGAGCCTGTTTTACAGGGCTACCTACATAAAGGTAACCAGACTCTAAACGCTTGTTAGGTGGTACCAGTGAACCACCACCAATGATCACATCATCTTCAACAACTGCGTTATCCATTACTATTGCGCCCATACCAACAAGTATACGATTACCAAGTTGGCAACCGTGTAGCATAACCTTATGACCAACAGTGACATCATCACCAATAATAAGAGGGTAGCCATCGGGGTTTGACTTAGAGGCACGGGTTAAATGTAAAACACTGCCATCTTGAATGTTCGTACGTTCACCAATACGTATATAGTTAACATCACCTCGCGCAGCAACAAGAGGCCATACACTTGAATCTTTACCAAGCGTAATATCACCTACTAAAACCGATGACTCATCAATATAAACACTATTATCGTATGTCGGAGTGATCCCTTTATAAGAACGGATAGTCATAAATTCACCTTTATTTTTAAAATGCGCTCAGTCTAGTGTAACAGCGAAGCAAATAAATACACCCAAACAGGCCTAAATTGACTGCAAAACACCCAGTTTTAGGGTGTTTAGTTCAAAAGCTGAGCGAACAGTACATTTTTTTAAATTTTATTGAAAAAAGTGCTTGCGTAAAAAATCCATCTCCCTATAATGCGACCCCACTGACACGGCAGGCAGCAACGAAAGGCGCTGAACAACGTAGCAGAGAGTTAAGTGAAACTTCGGTTTCAAATAATCGAAAGAAAGTTTGAAATTAAGTATTGACTCGAAAAATTAAGGATGTATTATACGCATCCCTAGCGACATCGTCGCAACGTTCTTTAACAATATAAAGCAATCATCTGTGTGGGCACTCGTACAGATTGAGTTCTAACAGCGAAGCTTAGTTTACTAAGTGACGCAAACAAATTTAGAGTCTCAATTTCTTATGAGTGACTATATAGTCAATTTATACAGAATTCATTGAGCACGAAACTTCGGTTTCAAAAAA
>NZ_JAZDAR010000051.1:0-168 GCF_036680945.1 Pseudoalteromonas sp. P80D2 | reverse complement strand
AAAAAACTTTTAATTGAAGAGTTTGATCATGGCTCAGATTGAACGCTGGCGGCAGGCCTAACACATGCAAGTCGAGCGGTAACAGAGAGTAGCTTGCTATTCTGCTGACGAGCGGCGGACGGGTGAGTAATGCTTGGGAATATGCCTTATGGTGGGGGACAACAGTTG
>NZ_JAZDAR010000006.1:0-1142 GCF_036680945.1 Pseudoalteromonas sp. P80D2 | reverse complement strand
ATGGCAAAAGAAAAGTTTGAACGCGTAAAACCGCACGTAAACGTTGGTACAATCGGCCACGTTGACCACGGTAAAACAACTCTAACAGCAGCAATCACTAACGTACTTGCAAAAGTATACGGTGGTGTAGCTAAAGACTTCGCATCAATCGATAACGCTCCAGAAGAGCGTGAGCGTGGTATCACAATCTCAACTTCACACGTTGAGTACGATACTCCAACTCGTCACTACGCACACGTAGACTGTCCAGGACACGCCGATTATGTTAAAAACATGATCACTGGTGCTGCTCAAATGGACGGCGCAATCCTAGTAGTTGCTGCGACTGACGGTCCTATGCCACAAACTCGTGAGCACATCCTACTTTCTCGTCAGGTTGGTGTACCTTACATCATCGTATTCATGAACAAATGTGACATGGTTGACGACGAAGAGCTACTTGAGCTAGTTGAGATGGAAGTTCGTGAACTTCTTTCTGAGTACGACTTCCCAGGTGATGACTTACCACTAATCCAAGGTTCAGCGCTTAAAGCGTTAGAAGGCGAGAAAGAGTGGGAAGACAAAATCGTTGAGCTTGCAGAAGCACTAGATTCTTACATCCCAGAGCCAGAGCGTGACATCGATAAGCCATTCATCATGCCTATCGAAGACGTATTCTCAATCCAAGGTCGTGGTACTGTTGTAACTGGCCGTGTTGAAGCTGGTATCATCAACGTGAATGACGAAGTTGAAATCGTAGGTATCAAAGAAACTACGAAGACAACTTGTACAGGTGTTGAGATGTTCCGTAAGCTTCTAGACGAAGGTCGTGCGGGTGAGAACATCGGTGCACTTCTACGTGGTACTAAGCGTGAAGACGTTGAGCGTGGTCAAGTACTAGCTAAGCCTGGTTCAATCACTCCACACACGAAGTTCACTTCAGAAGTATACGTACTTTCTAAAGATGAAGGTGGTCGTCACACTCCATTCTTCAAAGGTTACCGTCCACAGTTCTACTTCCGTACAACTGACGTAACAGGTGACGTACAGTTACCAGACGGCGTTGAAATGGTAATGCCTGGTGATAACATCAAGATGACTGTAGAACTAATCTGCCCAATCGCGATGGACGAAGGTTTACGCTTCGCTATCCGTGAAGGTGG
>NZ_JAZDAR010000050.1:0-182976 GCF_036680945.1 Pseudoalteromonas sp. P80D2 | reverse complement strand
AGAACTAATCTGCCCAATCGCGATGGACGAAGGTTTACGCTTCGCTATCCGTGAAGGTGGTCGTACAGTTGGTGCTGGTGTTGTTGCAACTATCGTTGAGTAATCAACTATAGTGATGCATCAAGCATTAAGAAAAACCCGAGCTTAGTCTCGGGTTTTTTTATGGGTGAAGAAAAGCTGTCAGCTTTCAGACGTCAGATTAGACTGATGGGGTTGTTTAGTGTGGTGTCTCACTCAGCATTCGGCCTGTTCATTCTTCGGGTAGGTTAGTTTGAACGCAGCGAAACCCAACGTAAATAGAGCTATCAGCTTTCAGACGTCAGATTAGAAGAGTGGGGTTGGTTAGTGTGGTGTCTCACTCAGCATTTGCCCTGTTCATTCTTCGGGTAGGTTGGTTTGAGCGCAGCGAAACCCAACTATCATAAAGCATTCCCAAGGTTATGCTTGAGCTTGAACTAGAACCTAGAACCTAGAACCTAGAACCTAGAACCTAGAACCTAGAACCTAGAACCTAGAACCTTTACCCTCGCTAACTCGCAACTCGCAACTCGCAAACTCGCAAACTCGCAACTCGCAACTTTCCTATGAACTAATTCACTCATTTAGCACTCTTAAAAATAAAACGAGGCGCTAGGGTGTTAAAAGGGAATTACAAAGCATGGATCATCTCAATTTCGTTACATGCTGTTTTGTTGCTGTTATTTACTCGATATGGAAAGTCTTTGAAACTCCCCGCAGTCGCTGAACCGCCAAAAGTAATCAACGCGTATGTGAGTGTTGATTTAACTTCGTTACCTAGTTTGCAGAAAATCCAAGAAAAACCTTCACCTGAGCAAACAGAAGGAATGCCTGATGAGGTTAATTCTTTGCCAAAAAACGAAGAAACTTCGCAGAGTAGCTCTGGGCAGATAAGTGATTCTAATACAGTTAATCCCACAATAGACGAACCCAAAAAAGCTACCTCTGAGGTTGTAAAGCCTAATCAGACACTTGAGAATTCAAAAATAGCCGAAGAGCCTTTTAAAAAGCTCAACCCTTATGCGCCAATCCCACAGCTTAATTTTGAAAATGGTTCTGCTAATGCGTCTTTGTTTGGGCAGGGTGAAGCGACGATTAGTAATAGCCCCGCAGGCAGGGTTACGGTGCCCGCACAATTAACCGTCTCTGATAAAGCAACTGTCGTTTGGCAAAATGGCGATGGCAGCAAGCGTATCGAGGTACTAAATGGCATGTGTTACGGCATAGATTTTAATTCGGTGTTTGGTAAATCTGGAGTGCCAAGTGGATCGCCCAGACCCTGTGAAGATAAAGAAGCAAAACTATTTAAAGAAATAATGAATAAGTGGAGTAAAAAGTAATAACAAAATACTTTACCTCAACTTAACTTGAGCTTTTAAAGTAGCGTTTTTTGTAATGGATATCGCTATGAACTCACTAGAAAACTATTTATTAAGCCTACAAATCAATTGTTATCAAACGTCAGTGATACAGATTTCTCAAGTACAAGCACGTATTTGGCAGTCATTACAAAATAGTTCTAGTTATGCAAATAGCGTAATCGAAGAGTTTGAATTAAATGGGCATCCTACGCATTACCAACATGCCGCCCTATTTACACTGGTTTTACAGCAACTCGGTTATAAAATACAGCCAACAGCAGAAAATACTTTGTCGGTAAGGCATAACCATTTGTTACATGACATTCGTCTTGTTGAGCAGTTAAACCCTAATGAGGCTTAAGTCATGTTTTATCGTATAAAAAGGCACTTAGCCGAAACTAAGTGCCTTGGCTTAACGAAGTTACCAAATCATTTCTACAAATTCTGGGTGATCCACAAATGGGTTGCGGTTACCTTGATGTTCATAAGCGGCTTGGTTACGGTCAAGCTCTAATTGGCTAACGGGATCCTCGTTATGCCACTTTAATAACATAGCAACGACCCAGCTCTCAAAAACCTGATTAGATGAACCATTCAGTACAGCGTTACTGTAGGTTGTGTTGTTTTGCCATGAGCCAATCACGTTTTCATAGCGTGTTGCCATATAGAAATACGCTCTTGCAAAGTCACCTTTAAACTCATCGATAGGTTCAAAAACTGTTCCTGAGTAATTTAATGTGCTAGCAGCGCTGCCTAATTTACTGCCGTTACTAGAGGTATAGCTTGCACTAGCTACTTCACCAAATGGGTAATTACTGCGTTTTGAATTGACATAACCATCAGTGGCAAAAATGTGATGTACATCTGAATTCATTGGCTCAACTGTTCCACCAAACCAACTTTTTGGGAAAGAATGCTCACGGTTGTAGCAATCAGCTTCGCTGTTGTAAGTACCACATTGATCGCTTACAGCAACATAGTTGTAGCTGTCTTGGCCTGCCGGGTTTTCTGAATAACGATCTAAAATAGAGTTGTCGTTTTCAAAATACTTATCGCGTGAAGCAATATCGTAAAAACTCCAAATTGCTGAATAGCCCTGCGAGTTGTGACCTTTAATTATGTTGTATAGCTCTGTTTTCAGTGCATAACCACTAAGGCCTTGGGTTGTAACATAGTACCCAGTTGGCTCTGTTGGTGTTGTACCACCTCCGTCACCGCCACCTGAGCTATCACCTAAACTAAACGGCGTAGCTTCTGAGCTTTGGAAGCTTGCACCACTGGCAAGTACTGTTTGACCGGATGAAAGGCTATAGCTACCGTTACCGTAAGAGCAGCATATGCCATCACCATAGCTATCAAAAATAGTAAAGGTATAGTCACCATCAGTTAAGCATGCTTGCTCACTGTATTGAGTATTTGCTGCATAGCTGCCGCCTGATGCTACTGCACTACCTTGGCTATTGGTGATTTGCCAACTGGTTTCTTCCCCATAATTATCGGTAGTGAGGGTTAAAGACACTTGGTTATCGGCGCAGCTGCCCGTAGGTGGTGGAGTTGAGTCTGTGTTTGGTGCAAAGTTATCTACATAAACGACTTCGCTGCCATCAAAACCAGTTACATCGTAAAAGCGCAGGCCAACATTAATTGATGTGGTCGCAGAGGCTGTGTACTGATAACTGATTTGTTGCCATTGATTGGTTAATGCTGAGTTAGAATAACCTTGATAGCCATCAACTACTAAGCGAGCTTTTACGCCACCTTCTGTATGGTAAACCCAAGCAGAAAACTCATAACTTTCACCCGCCACTACCTCTACTAATTGTTGTAAATCGGTATTACTTTGGGTGCCAGTATTAACCACGACTTGTGCTGAGTAATTACCTGAGTAAACCACATTAGTATTAGCGCTAAGACTAATACCGCTATCAATAGTGCTCCAGCTTGCAGGGGTATTTGCTGACCAGCTTTCGAAGTCGGCGTTACTAACATTTGCCAATGCTGAACTTGCTAAACAAAGTAAGCTACTGGCTAGCATATATTTTTTACATGTCCCGTGTGACATTGTATTTTCCTTTTTATATTTTAATAGTTTTTGCTGTTCTCAAAATGAACACAGCGAGTATAGGCTAATTGGCTTATGTTGCAATAATGTTAATTAATAAAAGTTTCTTATTTGGGAATTTTTGCTTTTAACATGTTTTTTTTGGATAAATACTAAATTAATAACTAAATGGAATATCAAAGCAGATTCTATTCTTTTTTAATCGTCTCAGACCTCGTTATTCTTCACGCTCAGATAAACCTTTAAAGCATTTCTATTGGGTCTTTAAAGTCGAAAAAATTGTTCGCGAAATGACAGTAGCAAGTTCGTTTCGCAGTTAACTTTTCAGGGTTACGAGGAATAAATTCATGTTGTTAAGTCAACTAAATGCAGCGGCGAGCCCGCTATCGCAAGAGCAAGTACAGAAGCTGCAAGGCTTAGTGGCTGAACTTAATCCAATTCAGCAAGCGTGGGTAAGTGGTTACTTAGCTGCGAATGCCAACGCAGGTGCATTAACCGGTGGTGTTGCTGCCACTCCAGCTGCAGGTGATGCACCGCCGCTAACTATTTTATACGGCTCGCAAACGGGTAACGCAAAAGGCGTGGCGAGCAAGTTAAAAGAGCAGGCAGAGTCGCGCGGTCTAACTGTTAAGCTAGTAAACATGGCTGACTACAAACCAACAGCCCTGAAAAAAGAAAAGTTTATCACGGTTGTTGTTTCAACCTACGGTGAGGGTGAGCCACCAGAAGACGCTGAAAGCCTTCATGAATTCTTAACAACTAAAAAAGCACCTAAACTAGATGGTGTTAAAGTGGCTGTGATTGGCTTAGGTGATTCAAGCTACGAGTTCTTCTGCCAAACAGCAAAAGATTTTGAAGAGCGTTTTAACAAGCTTGGCGCAGAAACTATTTTCCAGCGTGCTGACCTAGACGTTGATTACGATGATGAAGCAGCTAAGTGGATTGATGGTGCACTTGATGCGTTTGAGCCTGATCTTAAAGCGCAGCAACAAGCAAGTGGTGGTCAAGTTGTGGCCATGCCATTTGGTGCAGCGGCACCAGCAGCAAGCCAATACACCAAGCAAAACCCATTTGCTGCAGAACTAAGTGTTGTGCAAAAAATTACCGGTCGTGATTCAACCAAAGATGTGCGTCATGTTGAAATCTCATTAGAAGGTTCAGACATTACCTATACACCGGGTGATTCGCTAGGCGTTTACTTCTTAAATGACGAAGCGCTTGTTGATGAAGTACTTATGCTTACACAAATCGATGCATCTAGCACGGTTAAACTCGGCGACGAAGAGCTAACTATTCGTGATGCATTAATCGAAAAATTAGAATTAACTCAGTCGTATCCAGGTTTTGTTGAAAAATACGCAACAGCAACTGGCAGCCCTGATTTATTAAAGTTAGTTGAAGATAAAGCGGCAATGCGTGAGTACATCGAACCTCGCCAAATCTTCGATATTATTCGTCAAAACCCAGCTCAGCTTGAAGCACAAACCTTAGTAGACTGCTTACGTAAGCTACAAGCTCGTTTATATTCGATTGCATCTAGCCAAGCTGAAGTTGAAGAAGAAGTTCACTTAACTGTGGGTCTGGTTGAGTTTGATGCATTCGGTAGCGAGCATTTAGGTGGTTGTTCTGGCTATTTAGCACGTCGTGCTGAAGAAGGCTGCAAAGTAAAAGTATTTAGCGAGCATAACGATAATTTCCGTTTACCGGCTAATGATGAAACGCCAATTATCATGGTAGGTCCGGGTACGGGTATTGCACCATTCCGTGCGTTTTTACAAGAGCGTGATGCTCGTGAAGCAAGTGGTAAAAACTGGTTATTCTTTGGTAACCCACACTTTACTCAAGACTTTTTATATCAAGTAGAAATTCAAGGTTACTTGAAGTCAGGTTTACTGACAAAAGTGGATGTGGCGTTTAGCCGTGACCAAGCGGAAAAAGTATATGTTCAAGACAAACTTCGCAAAAACAGCCAAGAAGTATTTGCTTGGTTAGAAGCGGGTGCTCATTTCTATATCTGTGGTGATGCAAACCGTATGGCGAAAGATGTTCATCAGGCGCTTGTCGACATTATCAAAGAAAATAGCGGCAAAGATGATGAACAAGCTGAGCAATATTTAAAAGATTTACGTAGCGCAAATCGCTATCAGAAAGACGTGTACTAATCACGTTTAAAGCTAACAGCCGTCACTGTAACAAATTTAGGAAATACCATGAGCGAACAAGACAAAAACGTAAAGCTTTCTGATAACGAGCGTTTGAAAAGAGAAAGTAACTTTTTACGTGGCACAATTGAGCAAGATTTAAAAGACGAGATCACAGGTGGTTTCACTGCTGATAACTTCCAACTGATCCGTTTCCACGGCATGTACCAGCAAGATGACCGTGATATTCGCCCTGAGCGCGCTAAACAAAAATTAGAGCCGTTACATAACGTAATGTTACGTGCTCGTATGCCTGGCGGTATCATCAAGCCAGAGCAATGGTTAGCAATTGATAAGTTTGCTGAAGAGAAAACCAGTTATGGCAGTATTCGTTTAACCACGCGTCAAACTTTCCAGTTCCATGGTGTGCTTAAGCCAAATATTAAAGGCATGCACCAAATGCTTAATAGCGTGGGTATTGACTCAATTGCAACGGCGGGCGACGTAAACCGAAACGTATTATGTACAACGAACCCTGTTGAATCTGAGCTTCACCAAGAAGCTTACGAGTGGGCTGCGAAGATCTCTGAGCACCTATTACCAAAAACCAAAGCGTATGCTGAAATTTGGTTAAATGGCGAAAAGAGTGAAACTACAGAAGAGCCAATCTTAGGTTCAACTTACTTACCGCGTAAGTTTAAAACCACTGTGACAATTCCACCGAACAATGAAGTGGATGTGCATGCGAACGACTTAAACTTTGTAGCAATTGCAGAAAACGGCAAGTTAGTTGGCTTTAACGTGTTAGTGGGGGGTGGTCTTGCGATGACTCACGGTGATACAGCAACGTATCCTCGTAAAGCAGATGACTTTGGTTTTATTCCACTTGAGCACACGTTGAAAATTGCTGAGCACGTGGTATCTGTACAGCGTGATTGGGGTAACCGCTCTAATCGTAAAAATGCGAAAACTAAGTACACACTTGACCGTGTAGGTTCTGATGTATTTAAAGCAGAAGTTGAAAAACGTGCCGGTGTTCAATTTGAGCAAAGCCGCCCGTATGAGTTCACTCACCGTGGTGACCGTATCGGTTGGGTTGAAGGTATTGATGGTAAGCATCACTTAACGCTGTTTATCCAAAGTGGCCGTATTTTAGATTACCCAAATCAACCTCTTAAAACAGGCTGCCGTAAAATTGCTGAAATTCACCAAGGTGACTTCCGCATGACAGCAAACCAAAACTTGATCATCGCAGGTGTTCCGGCTGATCAAAAAGCGGTAATCGAAGAGATTGCTCGCAACCATGGCTTAATTGATGACAGCCATACAGAGCAGCGTAAAAACTCAATGGCGTGTGTGGCATTACCAACGTGTCCGTTAGCGATGGCTGAAGCTGAGCGTTATTTACCAAGCTTAATTGAGAAAACTGAAGCGTTATTAGCTAAGCACGGCATCAGCGATGACAACATCATTATGCGTGTTGTGGGTTGTCCGAATGGCTGTGGCCGCGCAATGTTGGCAGAAGCGGGTCTGGTCGGTAAAGGTCCAGGAAAATACAACGTGTACTTAGGTGGTAACCGTGAAGGCACGCGTATTCCAAAACTGTATTTAGAAAATGTTGGCGAAGACGTATACCTAGACGCATTCGATAAGCTAATTGGCCAATGGGCAAGTGAGCGTAATGAAGGCGAGTGTTTTGGTGATTTTGTAATTCGCAAAGGCATTGTTGCTGAAGTTAAAGTTTCAGTAACTGATTTTCACGCATAATTTTATAAGCGACACCGCTTTAAGGTTTGGAATTAACCATGAGTGAATTTAAAAACATCTTAACGATGAGCAAAGAAGACCAAACAGCTATGTTGGCTGATATAAATGGTCTTCTGGCTGATAAAAGCGCAGAAGAGCGTGTTGCATGGGCACTTGAAAACTTACCAAGCACACACTTTTTGTCGTCGAGCTTTGGTATTCAAGCGGCGGTGATGTTGCACTTAGTAACATCGCAGCAGCCAGATATTCCTGTGGTACTGACTGACACTGGTTATTTGTTCCCTGAAACCTATCAGTTCATCGAGCAAATGACGGAGCGACTATCGCTTAATCTTAAAGTTTATAAAGCTGAGCTTAGCCCTGCGTGGCAAGAAGCGAAGTTTGGTAAGCTTTGGGAGCAAGGTGAAGAAGGCATTAAGCAGTACAATCAACTGAATAAAGTTGAGCCAATGACTCGTGCCTTAAACGAGCTGGGTGCAGGTACTTGGTTTAGTGGCTTGCGTCGCGATCAGTCATCTAGCCGAGCTGATAAGCAAATTGTTGAAATCAGCCGAGGGACTGTGAAAGTGTATCCGCTTATTGAGTGGAACAACCGTGACATCTATCAGTATCTAACTAAGCATGATTTACCGTATCACCCACTTTGGGAGCAAGGTTATGTGTCGATGGGCGATGTTCATACAACCCGTAAACTTGAACCGGGCATGACAGAAGAAGAGACACGTTTCTTTGGTTTAAACCGTGAATGTGGCTTACATATCGATGGTGATGGTATCTAATCCTAAATTCCTATCAGAATTTTCGTAAAGCGCAACCTAGGTTGCGCTTTTTTTGTGCTATTTATATACAATCTCTGGCTCAATTTTATGAGAGAAAATTATGAGTCGTGCTGTTGTTTTTTTATTGTTGTTTTTAATTGTGCCTTTAGTGCGAGCAGAAACTTTGAGGGTTGCGCTTTATGACACGGATTACCCGCCATATCATTTTGCTGACAGTAGTCATAAAGGGCTTGTTGATGAGTTATTAATTCTTTTTGCTGAGAAATATAATCATGATATTCAATACATGCTGGTACCTGAGGTGCGTTCACAGCATTTACTTGATGAAGGTAAGGTTGATGTACGCTTAGAGTCTGAGCAATGGTATCGCGGAAATAAGCAATACTATTGGAGTGATAGTATCGCTGTTGTAGAAGATATTTTAGTGATGCCGAGTGGTTGTCATATTCCAGCTATTGATGAGCTAGGTGGTTATGTGTTGATGGCCCGCTTTGGCTACACCTATCCGCAATTTGAAGCGTTGTTTGCATCTGGAAAATTGCACCGTGAGGACTTTTACTCAGAACTAGATATGCTGAAGGCTTTAGTCGACATGCAGCAAAATCAACGTGTTGCTGTGATCGCAAAAAACACACTACAGTGGTATGCCTCAAAAAATAATGCTTTTAAAAAATTCACGGTGAGTGATTACAGTGTTGGTAAGGCTCCGATGCAATTACAGTTTACTTACAATGAAAAAGGGAAACGCATGAGCGAGCAATTTAACGAATTTATGAAAAATCTTAAATCATCCGGTGAATTTGCTAAGATTGAGAGTAACTACCAATAATCGGTAAATCGAATGATTAAGCGTTTTTGTTATCTTGCCGTTATGCTGCTACTAACCAGTGTTGCGCTGCTGTTTTACATTAAAAAGCCAGACGGTAAACCTTACCTAGAGCTGAGCATGTTCGAGCGTTACTCAGACAAAGTAAGTGGCGATCTGAGTGATTTTGCTTCGCAAAGTGCCGATACACTTACCAGCCAAGCAAAAAAGCTCACTGAAAAGTTGAGCTTGAGCAAAGACGCAAATTCATCTGTCGTCGTGTATAAATGGCAAGATGAACATGGTCAGTGGCACTATGCTGATACCCCTCACCCTAATTACGTAAGTACTGCGGTAAGTTTAGATCCTAACGACATAACAGTGTTACCCGCAGAGACATTTCAAGCTGATGAAGAGCAACCAGCAACCGTTAAAACTGACGAAACATCTTCAACGCTTGGCGTATACGACCCTAAAAATGTACAAAAGATGATGCAAGACGCTGAGCAAGTAAAACAGCTTATGGAGCAACGTAACAAGCAACTTGAACAGCAGCTCAAGGAGCGAGGTGGAAATTAGCTCTGTTTGTTATGTGCTTTGAGGTCGCTTTCCATTTTCATAAGTAAAATAGTGAGATAAATTTTAGTGGGCAAAGAGAATAGCACACCAACAGCAATACACGCTGCGCTGATCATAATGCCATGTATACCCATGCTATCACTTAAGTAATTGCCGGCTAATAAAGAGTGCCCCAATATAATTAGGCAAATACCTAAAATAATAAAGGTTTTTAAGATTCGAATGATGGTTTGTTCAGTCATACAAGCACCTCACTTTAGCCTTAATTAAAGTGTAGGTGCTGTTGTCATTAATAGGATTGTTCTAAATCAAGCAATTGTCGGTTATTTGACCAACTTTACTGGGCCGTTGATGTTATCGATACTTAAATCACCTGAACCCGCTTCGATAATAGTTAGGCCGAGTGTGTCATCCACATAAATGCTGCCAGAGCCATCGGTAATGGTAACCAGCCCTTTGATTTGTCTTACATCTATATCACCAGAGCCATCTTCGATAGTAAGCGCACCAGCCAATGTTTTAATGCTGATACTACCTGATTCATCAATAATACGTGCAGGGCCTTGGCTGTTTTCGATGCGGATATCACCAGAGTCATCTTCAATATCAATACGCCCTTGGCCTTGGTCTATCATAATTGAGCCAGAATCGTCTTCAATGCTGATATTGCCGCTGACATTGCTAATGCGAATATCCCCCGAGTCATCATCAATATTAATAGTGCGACCACTTTCGATCACAATTGATCCTGAGTCATCATCAATGCTGATATCGTTTTGCATTGCACGTATCACGATATCACCTGAGTCATCATCAATATCTAGTTTGAGGTTGCTAGGCACAGAGACAATTAAATCAATACGAGGTGATGAACCACTGTAAAACGATAAGCTACCATTATTGAGCTTGCTGATAAGCTCAGCCGTGTCGCCGTGCTTTTCGAGGGTTAGCGTATAAGTCTCATCGCCTTTAGCCGCATAGATATTAGCATTCACTGTGATAGCCGTGGCGTTATTGTCGCCTTTGATGATCAGTGAACCTGCTTCGGCATCGATTTTTAGCTCGTTTAAATTGACAGCCGACACGCTTAAGTCTTGTTGTTTTTGTTCTGCGATTTGACCCGGAGAGACATGAATAACACAGCCCGTTAATAATAAACTTGATGAAATGGCCGTTGCGCAAATTGCGCGTTTGAATGATGCAATAGTCATAAGGATTCCAAAATTATTGTGATTTTTATCTGGTTAGCATTAGCAAACTATGGTCCAATTTTAACATGCTGATTTTTATGTTCTTTTCATTTTTTGTAAATAAGTGTGTTGCTCTAAACTGTAATTTATACCAATTCGCTTAATTAAGTGGTCTATTTTGAGGCAATAAAACCTCGTTGATAACAAGGCAAAAATTTCGTTATTTAGTTTGTTCTAAATCAGAAATTTTTAACGCAGGTAGCGACAGGTTTAATCCCTCAAAATGATTAAGTATTATTGCGGATTGGTATTACTGGTGTTTTAAACAAAAAAAGGGGCTGAAAATTCAGCCCCTTAGTTAACTTAAAAGCAATTACTGCTCAGCCAGCATATTACGCAATACATACTGTAAAATACCGCCATGTTTGTAGTAATCCCACTCTTTAGGGGTATCTATACGCACATCAACACTAAAGCTAATTTGTTTGCCTTCACTGCTAGTGGCAATCACACTGACTTCATTGGTTTTGTCGTATAAGCCTTCAAAGTCGAATGACTCTTGGCCGGTTAGACCCAGTGACTCATAGCTTTCACCTTCTTTAAATTGTAGGGGTAAAACACCCATACCAATCAGGTTTGAACGGTGAATACGCTCATAGCTTTGTGCAATAACGGCTTTAACACCAAGTAAAAGTGAACCTTTAGCAGCCCAGTCGCGTGATGAGCCTGTGCCATATTCGGCGCCCGCTAAAATAATCAGAGGCGTGCCATCTTGCTGGTATTGCATCGCTGCATCATAAATACTGGCGAGCTCATCGCTTGGTTGCATGCGGGTCACACCACCTTCGGTCCCCGGTGCTAATAGATTACGTAAACGCACATTCGCAAAGGTACCGCGCATCATTACTTCGTGGTTACCACGACGCGAACCATACGAGTTAAATTGTGCTTTTTGCACGCCGTGATCTTGCAAGTAAAGACCTGCTGGGGCATCCGCTTTAATCGCACCTGCTGGCGAGATGTGGTCAGTGGTAACTGAGTCACCTAATTTTGCTAAACAGCGCGCACCACTAATGCTCGGAATACCAGGAGGCTCAATCTCCATACCATCAAAGAATGGCGCTTTTTTGATGTAGGTTGACGCATCATCCCAATCATAAAGTTTGCCATCAGGAATTTGAATTTTCTGCCAACGATCATCACCTTGATACACATTGCCATAACTTGATGCGAACATTTCTTTGGTTACAGTTTCGCGGACGAGCTCGTTTACTTCACTAACACTTGGCCAGATATTTTTTAGATAAATGTCATTACCATTAGGGTCTTGCGCAAGCGGCTCATTGTAAACGTCGATATCTGTACGACCCGCAATTGCGTATGCAACCACAAGGGGTGGTGACGCTAAGAAGTTCATTTTCACATCTTGGTGAATACGCCCTTCAAAGTTACGGTTACCCGATAAAATAGAGCTTACAACCAGTTTATGCTTTTGAATTGCATCGGTGATTTCATCAGCTAGTGGGCCTGAGTTACCGATACAGGTTGTACAACCATAACCGACAAGGTTAAAGCCTAAGGCATCTAAGTCATCCATTAAGTCGGCTTTTTTCAAGTAATCAGTCACCACTTGTGAGCCTGGAGCAAGTGAGGTTTTAACCCATGGCTTAACCTTTAATCCTAATTGTTTGGCTTTTTTAGCCACTAGGCCAGCAGCTAAAATAACACTTGGGTTTGACGTGTTTGTACAACTTGTAATTGCAGCAATGACACAAGCGCCATCATTAAGCTCAAACTCTTCGCCTTTAAAGTTAACCTTAGCTGCGCCCATAAACTGTGCTTCGTTTACTGGCTCATCAGGGTTGGTGGTTGGGCCTTCATCTTCAATGCGCGCCTCTTGAACATCGCTTTTATCGCGATGTTGCATACGTTCTTCTTGAAAGCCTTTTAAGTGCTCACCAATAATGCTACCTGCTTTATCAAGGGCAATTCTATCTTGCGGGCGCTTAGGTCCAGCAAGGCTTGGCACAACATCATCAAGTGATAACTCTAGTGTGTCGGTATAATGAGCTTCATCGCCAGGGTTACGCCATAAACCTTGGTGCTTAGCATAGTCCTCGATGAGTTTAAGTTGTTTGTCATCGCGGTTAGTTAAACGTAGGTAATTAATGGTTTCATCATCAATTGGGAAAATACCGCAGGTTGCACCATACTCAGGCGCCATGTTTGCAATAGTTGCACGGTCTGCAAGCGGTAAATCAGCAAGACCATCACCATAAAACTCAACAAATTTACCCACTACGCCATGGTTACGCAGCATTTCTGTCACGGTTAGTACAAGGTCGGTTGCAGTTGTGCCTTCTGGCAGGCGACCATTGAGCTTAAAGCCAACGACCTGTGGAATAAGTAAGCTGATTGGTTGACCAAGCATTGCGGCTTCGGCTTCAATACCACCCACACCCCAGCCTAATACCCCAAGACCATTGATCATGGTGGTGTGCGAATCGGTTCCGACTAGGGTATCTGGGTAGGCGAGTGATTTACCATTTTTACTATCGTTAAATACCACACGGGCTAAATATTCTAAATTAACTTGGTGTACGATGCCGGTTGCTGGTGGCACGACTTTCAAGTTATCGAAGGCAGTTTGCCCCCAGCGTAAAAATTCGTAACGCTCTTTGTTACGCTCATATTCAAGTTTCGCATTTAAGTCGAATGAGCCATCTTCACCGTAGCCGTCAACTTGCACTGAGTGGTCAATAACAAGCTCAGCAGGTGACAGCGGATTAATTTTTGCAGGGTCGCCGCCAAGTTTTTCCATGGCATCACGCATCGCGGCTAAATCGACAATGGCGGGTACGCCGGTAAAATCTTGCATTACAACGCGAGCAGGCGTAAACGCTACTTCTGCTGATGGTTTCGCTTGAGGGTCCCAGTTTAGTAAAGCATCGATATCTTGCTTTTTAATATTAACGCCATCTTCATTGCGTAACAGGTTTTCAAGTAAGATTTTTAGAGAGAATGGCAGACGTTTTGCCTTGTCGCCTAAACCTTGTAAAGAGTGAATATGATATTGCTCACCATTAATCGTAAGCTGTTTTTGGGTATCAAAACTGTTATTCATTATTTGCCCCTGTGGTTTGAGCAAGCAATTTGGCTTGCTTTGTTGTTTCCTTTTCGAAATAGACACAGTGTTATTGCAAACTTAATACCAGCTGAGAAAGTCATCTAGCTGATGAAAAAATATGCTATCTAATATAGTTGCTGCTGATGTGATTTATTTCAAGGGAAGGAGGCAGATAAAAAGGGTAGTCACTTTAAACTACCCTCAGAAATAAGTGTTTTTAGTTAAGCCAGTTTTGTTGTTTACCTTTATGACTAATAAGCAGTAATAGTAAACCAATAATGATCACACACAATGGCATTGCTAATGCGCTAGTACCAAACATAGCAAGGCTATCTATCACCACAAAATTATAATATTGCTGGACTAATACGGCGATAAACGAGATTAAAAATAACTCGCGCGCAAGGGCTTTTTTTGCCAGTAATAAGATGCTCGCGAAGCTTGCTGCAAACACGGCTATCGCAAAGGCAGCCGTTGACCAGAGCGGTATGTCGCGGTATGCGGCTTGTTGTGCTTCGGGGAGTTGGTTAATCATTTCGGGTGTGATTAACAGTTGCATGACAAACGCAATGACACCTAAAAGATTCCATACAAGGGCTGCCCAAGCAAGTGGCTTGAGCCAAGCTGGAGGGTTCATAAATCACCTTTTATTGTTGTTATAATCGCATTCAATTAAAGGTGATTTATGCTAACTAAGCAAGCTCTAGTTAACCAAACGAGATAGGGCGGCGACCGGTTTTTTCGTCTACTTTTGGCTTTTTAGTACGTTTACGCTTTGATTTTTTTGGCGCTTCTTCAGCGCTTTGTGGTTGTGCTTTTTGTACAGGTTCCGGTGGGCGAGGATTTGGTGTTGCATCTTCGCTTAGTGTCAGTTGGAACAACTCACCATCGAATGCCAATACGTCACCACTGTATAATTTTTTCCGTTTTATTGTACAAATTTCATAGTTAACCCCAACATAACCTTCACCAATTAAGGCTTTTGCTTGGCCGCCTGTTTCGACTAGGTCGAGCACTTTTAGCAAGTTACATAACTCTATTGGCTCTTCTTCTAGTTCAATTTCGATGAAATCTTCGTTCATGTTGGTCTCTCTTAATTCAATCGCAGCTATTATAAAGCCTAGCACTCAATTGAACCAAGATTAAATTTTTAAGCTCTTCAAGCGGTTAAAATTTGCAGCAATAAATAATCTGATATTTTTATAAACAGTAAAAAAACTGCAGTATTTACTGGGTACACTGCGCGCGTTTGGAATTGGTGTACAAATTGCTAAATGCATGTCCGTTTCATTTTTTATTCGTTCAGGAGAAGTTGTAATGGGCGTAAGATCAGCGCTAAGAAAAGAGTTAATGGGTTTGCAAGATTCGTCATTGCTTGCTGCAGATGATGTGCGAGCTTTGTTAACGCAAACAATTAAGTCTCAGCCTGAAAAATCAGAACAAGGTTTTGCGTTAATTTCGCGCTTTAATGATAACCATAGCCAGTTAAGTTCAGGTGAAACAAATAAAGAAAAACTGCTTAAGCATCAAACTCACCGTTTATTTAAAGATATTCTATATACCCGTCAAAGTGTTAATAGTTGGCTAAAAAAACATCTTAATTAATTGATTTATTGTTTTTCTCACTTTAGACTACATTTGTAATCCAAAGTGAGAAAGAACATGAAAAGGATAATTTCAGCAGCCATATTTTTAATTTTGGCAGGTTGTCAGCAAGCTACAGTCTACGTATACACAGAAAACCTTGAACAGTCGCAGTTGCAATCATTAGAGCAAGCATTAGATAAACAAAGCTTACCCTATGAATATACCCAGCTTCCTGTGCCAAGAGAGTTTACTGATGCAACCTTAATGCTATCGAGCGATAAAATTCTCACTCATGAAGCCGAGCAACTAGCTGAAATTATGCAGGGACTGGGTTATCAAGCTGAAATTAAGTACACCACAGATGCCAATCACTTTTACAATCATGGCAATATTGGCTTTTACTTAAGAGCTAAAAATATCACCACCAGTTTTACTATGCCGGCTCGTGTACTCACCACTGGATGCGTTGAAGACAAGTATAATGATCTTGCAGTTACATTTAATGATAAGCAGGCGCACTTTACCCTTACAAGTGGTAGAAAAGTCTCCCTAGATTGGGATTATTTATATGGCTACCTAGTCATTTATTATAAAAATTATTCGCAAACATACAGTCATTTAACGCCAGAAGTGAGCACTCCTTTTGGTATGAAACCATCAGATACTTACCGTTACACGGCACGTGTTAATAGCCCAAGTTGGTTAAATTGCTCATTACAAATTGTGTATATGGACTAGCTTCGCGACTCAAGGTAATTACTAAGCTTAGTAATACGCTCACTCATGCCTTCGATGATGCGATCTTTAATTTTCTCGCGGATCACATTGGGTAAGCGGGTAAGTGCTTCAGGGGTGATAGCTAACAAAATGGTATCAACTTTTGCGCGTGCACTGGTACTGTGCTCGCGGCTATTGATAAAAGCACCTTCACCGATAAATTCGCCGGGCTCAATGGTACCAAGTTCGAGTAAATGACTTTGTTTGAATACCATCAGTGAGCCGCTTAGCACGATATAAAGCCGTTTATCAGTATCGTATTGTTTGAAAACAGCGCGGCCTTGTTTGACCAAATATAAATGACTGAATGACTCTAATAACACTTGTCGTTCACTGAGAGTAAACTCTCTAAAGAACGACAATCTGTTAATAATTTCCATTTGTTTAATTAGTGGAATGTGCTCGATTAACTTCATTGACTCACATAGGTATAGCGCGAAATTAGCTAATATTGCGCTCTTTTAGCTTGCGGGTCAATGTATTGCGGCCCCAACCAATCTTCACTGCGGCTTCTTGCTTGTGGCCAGCACAATTGGCAAGGGCGGTTTTAATCAAACGAGTTTCGAGTTGTGCTTGAATGGCAGGCCAAATATTTTCTTTGCCTTGTTTAAGTTCAAGGTTAAGCCATTGTTGAAATGCATCCAGCCAATCACCTTCTTGCTCAGTCGGTGTAACAGCAACAATCTCTGGTGGTAAATCTTGCTCGCTGATTAGCTCACCCGGTGCCATAACCGTTAACCAGCGGCAGGTGTTCTCTAATTGGCGCACGTTACCTGGCCAATTGAATAAGCGCAGTTGCTCAGTAGCTTTAGGGCTTAAAATTTTGCTTTCAACCTGCAGCTCTTTGGCGCTTTTATGTAAAAAGTGTTGTGCTAGTCGTTCAATATCTTCAGTACGCTCACGTAGCGCGGGTAAGCGTAAACGCACCACGTTTAAGCGATGGAATAAGTCGTCACGAAACTTACCTTGTTTTACCAAGTCTTCGAGGTTTTGGTGCGTTGCAGCGATAATACGTACATCAACTTTAATACTTTGATGGCCACCAACACGGTAAAACTCACCATCGGCTAACACGCGTAATAAACGCGTTTGTACATCGAGCGGCATATCACCTATTTCATCTAAAAATAAAGTGCCGCCATTCGCTTGTTCAAAACGGCCTTTACGAATACTGTCGGCTCCAGTGAACGCGCCTTTTTCGTGACCGAATAACTCTGACTCGACCAATTCTTTTGGAATGGCAGCCATATTCAAAGCTATAAATTGGTTTTCTTTACGAGGGCTGTGGTTATGCAGGGCACTTGCAACTAGCTCTTTACCTGTCCCTGACTCACCATTAATCAGCACGCTCATACTTGATGCTGATAATTTACCAATTGCCCTAAACACCTCTTGCATAGCAGGCGCTTCGCCTATGATATGCGCATTGGTTTGTGGTGCTTGCTTACGTTTAGTTTTTTTCGTTGAATTAGCACGGCATGCGCTTTCAACCAGCGCGACAGCTTCATCTAAATCGAACGGTTTAGCGAGATACTCAAATGCCCCTTTTTGGAAGGCATTCACCGCCGAGTCTAAGTCTGAGTGAGCGGTCATGATGATCACTGGCAGGCCAGGGTTTTGCTCAGCAATAGTCTCAAGTAACGCCATGCCGTCCATACCCGGCATTCGTACATCAGATACTAATACCGTTGGCTGGCTAAACTTTAATGCATTAAGCACATCTTGTGCGTTCGCATAGCTTTCAGTTTCAAATCCTGCACGTGCCAACGCTTTCTCTAGTACAAAGCGAATTGAGGCATCATCATCAACTAACCAGACTGTTTTCATGACTACTCCAAAAAACCATTAATCCGTAAAAGGCAAATAGATATTAAATTCTGTATGGCCTGGCCAACTGTCACAATCAATGTGGCCGTCATGTTGGTCAACCAAGGTTTGCGCTATCGATAAACCAAGCCCTGATCCATTTTCTTTGTTGGTGATCATTGGGTAGAACAAGGTTTCACGTAAGCTCTTGTCTATACCTGGGCCGTTATCCGAAATTTGGATCAGCAAGGTTTTTTTCGGCGCCTTACCTGGGCGCCTGTGTTGATGATTGATACGGGTTTTTATTCTTATCTCGCCACCATCAACCAGTGCCTGTTGTGCATTACGAATAATGTTCAGTACCACTTGTTGAATTTTACTTTGGTCAATGTACACACTCGGTATACTTGGATCATAGTCTTTCACTAAAGTGATATTGGCATTGTTATCTAACATGCTCAGTTTAATCACTGACTCTAACGCTTGGTGAATGTTGCCATAGGATTTATGTGGCAATTGATTCGGACCAAGTAAGCGGTCTACAAGCTCGCGTAAACGGTCTGCTTGTTCAATGATTAATTCGGCACATTGATCACGTTCTTGCTGATCAACCTCATACTGCAATAATTGCGCCGCTCCGCGAATTCCACCTAAAGGATTTTTAATTTCGTGTGCTAAACCACGAATTAGGTTACGTGCTGCTTGATATTGATGCATTTGATTCGAAGCTTGATCGTGGCGAATTTCATCATCCATTTGGCGGCATTCAAACAAAATATAATTTTCATCATGGCTGCTTATTCGGCGCGTGCTAATGGTCAGTTTGGCATGGCGTGAATCGACGAAAACCACGTCAGCTCTATGCTGGTGGCAATCAACACCATCGAACAACGAATACTGAGCAATGCGTTTTAAGTCTATCGAGTGGTAATTGAATAGGTTATCGAACGGTTGGTTGATAATGCGCTTGGGCCCTAAACCTAAAAGCTCACTGGCGCTATCGTTTGCATAAACCAGTTTAATATCTCGGTCGAGTAAAATGACAGCAGTACTTAAATTTTTCCAAATACTGTCGAGCAGTTCAGAGTTAAAATGTGTTTCACTGAGCATGGTTGCACCATTTTAGTGCGTTTCAATTTAGTGCAGCTTAGCATACTCTTTTTACTTTGCGAGAAGTCATGTCAAAAACCTTAGTTTCCGCCATAAATTGAGGTTCTGTGCATGAAAAAGGTGCTGACTGGGCTAACCGAAACGAGTTTATTATTAGCATCATAAAGTTTAGCTTGTAATGTGTGTTCTCCACGCTCGACCTCTCTTAGTGCAAAGGTCGTGCTATTACTTGGTGCACCATGAGGATTGCCATCAAATAAAAGTTGTACTTTAAATCCGTTTTCAAAGCGTGGGCTAATTCGAGCAGTGACATACACTGAACCGGTATTTTCTCGCACGGTCGCTTCATTAGCAGGAGAAGCAATACTGACTTTAAATTTGACAGGTGTCGCACTTGGTGCGCTATCAAGTATGCTGGTGTCGGTAGCTGGCATGGTCAGGTTTTGGGTATTCATCTTTACTTCGGTAGCGCCAGGGCGCGGTGTATCAGAAAATACTAAAACGCCGTTTTTATCTTTCCAAGAATACACTTTCTGCGCTGCGCTATAGCCAAAAAAGCTTATAAAAATCAGCGATAGTACCAATAAAGTTGTGCTTTTCACCCTGCAACCCTGCATTTTTTAATCTAAATAAAACTGTAGAGTAGAACCCGCTCAATTACCATTAAAAAAGCCCGCAGAGCGGGCTTGAGAACACACATTTATTATCTTTCAGATAATTCTGGTACAGCGTGTGTTACACGCTGTAGTACATTTCGAACTCAACTGGGTGAGTTGTCATGTTAAGTTTTTCAACTTCTTGACCTTTAAGCGCGATGTATGCATCGATTAGGTCATCAGTGAACACACCACCTTGCGTTAAGAACTCACGGTCAGCGTCTAATGATGCTAGTGCTTCAGATAAAGAAGATGCAACTTGTGGGATCTCAGCTGCTTCTTCAGCAGGTAGATCGTATAAGTCTTTGTCCATTGCATCGCCAGGGTGGATCTTGTTTTTGATACCGTCTAGGCCAGCCATAAGCATTGCAGAGAATGCTAAGTATGGGTTAGCTGTTGGATCAGGGAAACGTACTTCGATACGACGTGCTTTTGCAGAAGGCACCACTGGGATACGGATTGAAGCAGAACGGTTACGTGCAGAGTATGCAAGCATTACTGGTGCCTCGAAACCTGGTACTAGACGCTTGTATGAGTTAGTTGACGCGTTAGCGAATGCGTTGATTGCTTTAGCGTGCTTGATGATACCACCGATGTAGTAAAGTGCTTCTTCAGATAGACCTGCATATTTGTCACCAGCGAAGATGTTTACGCCATCTTTACCTAGAGATTGGTGACAGTGCATACCAGAACCGTTATCACCTACGATAGGCTTAGGCATGAATGTCGCTGTTTTTCCGTAAAGGTGAGCCATGTTATGGATAACATATTTCATCTCTTGGATTTCGTCAGCTTTTAATACCATTGTATTGAAGCGAGTTGCGATCTCATTTTGACCTGCAGTTGCTACTTCGTGGTGGTGAGCTTCTACTACTTGACCTAGTTCTTCAAGAACTAAACAAGTCGCTGAACGCCAGTCATGTGATGAATCAACAGGTGAACACGGGAAGTAACCGCCTTTAACACCTGGACGGTGACCCATGTTGCCACCTTCGTAATCTTTATCTGAGTTCCAAGCAGCTTCTACAGAATCGATTTTGTACATAGAACCAGACATGTCTGATTTGTATTTAACGTCATCAAAAAGGAAGAACTCTGGCTCTGGACCGAATAATACAGTGTCAGCAATACCAGTAGAGCGCATGTACTCTTCAGCGCGTTTTGCAACAGAACGTGGATCACGCTCATAACCTTGAAGTGTTGAAGGCTCAACTACGTCACAACGTACGATTAGTGTAGCTTCTTCAGAAAATGGGTCCATTTTCGCAGACTCAGGAACAGGCATAAGTACCATGTCTGATTCGTTGATACCTTTCCAGCCAGCAATTGAAGAACCGTCAAACATTTTGCCGTCTTCGAAGAAATCTTCATCAATTTGATGATGAGGAATAGAAACATGCTGTTCTTTACCTTTGGTATCAGTAAAGCGTAAATCAATGAACTTAACGTCATTTTCTTTGATAAAATCTAAAACCGATTGTGACATGTGTCCTCCAATTGTTGGGTTTTATTTTTTGCTGCATTATTGCTTTTCGCTTATATAAGCTGGTTTCGTGCCATTTTTTTAACACCTTGTTTAGACTTACAAAAAACAAACAAGGCTTTGTTTTGTTAACTTCTATTGCACTAAGTTGGTGCGTAAAAAGATCATTCTGGTGCGTAAAAAGTGCGACCTTGTTTTGCACAATTATTGAGCGTGCCAATTTTTCTGTTATGAACACGATTTAGTGCCAAAATATGGTTCAAAAACGAAAATTTCGCCAGTTTTGAGCTAAGATTCACTTTAATTTTCATAAATTTGTCATTTATAAAACAGATACTTATAAAAAGCCTGAAGAAAGTTTATAAATTTATATTGGATAAACTTTCATCCATGCCATTATTAAGGGATAATATGCGCCCTTTTAAATCCTATGCTGGGACATCTGGTGAAAACGCAGGTGAGTGCGTAGATCTTGCAGGATCAATGAGATTCAATTTCTCTGAGAAAAAATATGAGCATCGAAAAGTTAAGAAATATAGCGATTATCGCCCACGTTGACCACGGTAAAACAACTTTGGTTGATAAACTGCTTGAGCAATCAGGCACATTAGAAACGCGCGGCGGTAACGAAGAGCGCGTAATGGACTCAAACGACATTGAGAAAGAGCGTGGTATTACCATTTTAGCTAAGAACACAGCTATCTCTTGGAACGACTACCATATCAATATCGTAGACACCCCAGGACACGCCGACTTCGGTGGTGAAGTAGAACGCGTACTTTCGATGGCTGACTCAGTATTACTACTTGTTGATGCTCAAGAAGGTCCAATGCCGCAAACGCGTTTCGTAACGCAAAAAGCATTCGCACAAGGTTTAACGCCGATTGTTGTAATCAACAAAATCGACAAGCCTGGTGCACGTCCTGACTGGGTTATGGACCAAGTTTTCGATTTATTCGATAACCTAGGTGCAACTGACGAACAGTTAGACTTTAAAGTAATCTATGCATCAGCTATCAACGGCTGGGCAACAATGGATTTAGACGAGCCATCAGATAACATGGAACCAATGTTCCAGATGATCGTTGACGAAGTATCTCCACCGGATGCAGATCCTGAAGGTGCTTTCCAAATGCAAATTTCTCAGCTTGACTACAACTCATACATCGGTGTTATCGGTGTAGGTCGTATCAAGCGTGGTACTGTTCGTCCTAACCAACAGGTTACTGTTGTAAGCGCAGACGGTACTAAGCGTAACGGTAAAGTTGGCCAAGTAATGAGCTACTTAGGTCTTGAGCGTCATGAAGCAGAATCTGCAGGCGCAGGTGACATCATTGCAATCACAGGTCTTGGTGAGTTGAAAATCTCAGACACTATCTGTGATGTAAATACCGTTGAAGCATTACCACCGCTAAGCGTTGATGAGCCTACAGTAACAATGACGTTCTCTGTAAACACATCACCATTTGCTGGTAAAGAAGGTAAATTCGTAACTTCACGTAACATCCTTGAGCGTTTACAAGCTGAGCTTGTTCACAACGTTGCATTACGTGTTGAAGAAACTGACAACCCAGATAGCTTCCGTGTTTCTGGTCGTGGTGAGTTACACTTAGGTATCTTAATCGAGAACATGCGTCGTGAAGGTTACGAGCTTGCTGTATCTCGTCCACAAGTAATCCTTCGTGAAGTTGATGGTCAAAAAGAAGAGCCATACGAAACACTTACAATCGACTGTCAAGAAGAGCACCAAGGTTCTATCATGGAACAAATTGGTCTTCGTAAGGGTGAACTAACAGACATGTCTCCAGATGGTAAAGGCCGTGTACGTATGGACTTTATGATCCCAAGCCGTGGCTTAATTGGTTTCCAAACTGAATTCATGACATTAACGTCTGGATCTGGTCTTCTTTACCACACATTCGATCACTACGGTCCACATAAAGGCGGTACTATCGGTGCTCGTAAGAATGGTGTAATGATTGCTAACGCAACAGGTAAAGCACTTACTAACGCATTATTCAACTTACAAGACCGTGGTAAGTTATTCATCGGTCACGGTGTTGAAGTTTACGAAGGTATGGTTATCGGTATCCACAGCCGTGACAATGACCTAACAGTAAACGCGCTTAAAGGTAAGCAACTTACAAACGTTCGTGCATCTGGTACAGATGAAGCACAAACGCTTGTTCCACCACTAAACTACACGCTTGAACAAGCGATTGAGTTCATCGATGATGACGAGTTAGTGGAAGTGACACCTGAGAACATCCGTATTCGTAAGCGTCACTTAACTGAAAGTGAGCGTAAGCGTGCGAGCCGTCAAGCTAAAGACTAATAAGGTCTTTTAGTTTCACAAAATTAAAACCGCCGTATTGAAAAATACGGCGGTTTTTTGTTGTAATGATTAGCCGTCAGCCGTCAGCCGTCAGCCGTCAGCCGTCAGCCGTCAGCCGTCAGCCGTCAGCCGTAAAAAATCGAGAAGTTAGATTTCAGAAGTCAGATATCAGTTGATCGAGAGGGTGGTTTTATTTTTTATGTAATTACACAAACAATCTTGTTGTTGAGGAAATGTATTTTAATTTGTTCTAACCACTAACCACTAACCACTAACCACTAACCACTAACCACTAACCACTAACCACTAACCACTAACCACTCGCAACTTTTTACTAACTCCCCCATCTGTACTATCTTTTCTAAATCCAACTTGCAGGAGAGTAAGATGTATTTAGTTAGACTGATTTACACAAGTGAAATTAGCGATGGGTTTGGGCCCAATGACATCGAAGATATTCTTGAGAAAGCTAAGCAGAATAATGCAGAAAGTAATGTAACTGGGCTACTTTGTTTTAATAGTTCTCACTTTATGCAATGCCTTGAGGGGTCACGAAAAGCAGTTAATGAAACTTATCATCGTATTCTTAATGACAAACGTCATCGCAATATCATCATGCTGAACTATTGTGAAATTTATGAAAGAGAGTTTGAAAATTGGTCTATGGGTTACATTCCTTACACTAAACAAGTGACCCCTATTAACCTTAAGTACTCAGGTACCAGCGAATTTAACCCACTAGCCATGTCAGCAGGAAGCGCCCATAAACTTATGTTGGCTTTACGGGACTCATTGCTCAAACATACTATGTAGGGCTTGCAAGTGTCACTACAGTGACACTTGCTCACCTTCATTTAAAATGTAAAGAGGAACTTGGCTGTTCATCTGTTTTTGCATTTGCAGTAATCTTAATAATGCAGAGTGACTAGAATGGTCGCCCATTTGCCAGCTTGAGTTGCCATAACCCCACGGGATCATCACTTTACAGCTTAGCTCTTCTGCCGCGTTTAATGCATCTTCAGGTGTAGTATGAACATAACGATACCACTTACCATCTTCTTCATGGTAGTAGGAAGCAATTGGCATTAAGCACACATCAATCTCGCCGTATTTTTGATTAATATCTTGAAAGTGTTTTGAGTAACCGGTATCACCAGCAAAAAACAAGGTTTTACCATTTTGCTCAAGTAACCAACCATTCCATAAATCTTTATTGTGGTCGTCATAAATGAAAGGCACCATTATACGACTGCTAAAATGATGAGCTGGCAGTGCATGAATCGTTAAATCATTAATTTGTGTACTTGCGTACCACGCCATTTCGGAAATATTAAAGCCACCCGTCGGGAAGTTATCTGCAAACCCTAATGGCACTAAGTAGCGGGGGGTATTGCCAATCTCTTCTATATCCGCCTTGTTAAAATGGTCATAGTGAATGTGTGAGTACATTACTGCATCTAAGCCATTAAGTTCAGCTTGTGATGGCCAAAAACCAGGTTTGCGATACATGCCCCCAGCAAGCTTAAAGGCAAAGTCTACGGGCGAATCAAACTGATCTTTAACAGGGTCAAACAACAGCTGCTCACCATTTGGTGATTGAATATAAAACCCAGCATGACCTAACCAGCGCACCGTAAACCCTGAGTTGATTGCAGGCACATGTTGTTCTGCATGAAACTCGCATTGTGAGTTGCTGTCGTTGCACACAAGGAGTTCTGATTCTTCATAGCAATTGTCTGTGCAGGTTGTTGGGTATTCTTTATCACCCGGATAAAGGTTGTGGTAGCGACCTTCGTACTCACCCTCGGTTTTTAACGGAGTGATAGTGCCTTCACCGGCAATAATATTAACAGTGTTTGAATTACTGCATGCACTTAAAAGTGCTACTGCAATAAGTGTTGAGAGTGTTTTTAAATGCATACCATGTTTACTTTTTATTCTTTGCCGTGAGTTTAGCAAAATAAAATTTAAGATAAATCTTTAAAAAGTAACAAGAGGTTACACAAAAAAGCCTACGTTTAAGTAGGCTTTTGTTATGAATAGCTTGAGTTGATTAGCCCGCTTTGTTCATTTGCTCAATGAACTTATTAGAGTCTTCGATAGATTTGTTCATGTCGTCCATTAACACTTTTATATCGCGTTTTAGGCTTGTGAACTCACCTTTGATAGCAGTTACAGCTTGTGCGTTTAGATTATGTTTTAAGTACAAAACATTATCATGAAGTGATGATAATACCGGCTCCATTTTGCTTTCTGCGCTGCGCATAGAGCGAAGTAGTTGATCAAATTGGCGCTTAGTTGCATTGAGCTTTTTGCTGCTTTCACGTTTAAGAGAGGCGCTTTTGTATTGCTCTAGCTCATCGGCCCACTCATCAAATAGCGCTTCAGCTACATCTTCTACTTTATTGATATTGCTTGTTACGTCGTTTGCTGCCGCGAGGCTCGACTCGTAATCATCATTCAGTTGATTGTAGGCATCTTGTAGTTCACCACCATCAAAGTTAATCAGCGTGGTTAATCTGTCTAATGCTGATTGAAACTCTTCTTGTGATTCTTGCTGTGCTTCTTTTGTTTCTTCTACGCGGTCTACTAAAATGTCGCGTTTATGCACACCGACAGACTCCATGGCTGAGTAATAAGCTGACTGACAGCCTGATAATGCCATTGTTACTGCAAATAGTGGTGCACTTAAAAGTGTCAGTTTTTTCATTGAGAATCCTTTTTAGGTACCTTTCATTTCAAATTATGTGGTGGATTGCTATGATTATCAAAACATTTTAGCAGAAATTAGATTCTATGGATGAGAAGCTCAGTCGATATAAGTTGCAATTAAGCACTTTTTTAAAGCAACAACCTACTTGGTGGATGCAGTATCTCAATCGCTGTATTGACGATCAAATCACTGTTAATGCTGGGTACTTGGCTTATGTAACCTTATTATCAATCGTGCCTTTAGTCGCGGTTGGTGTTGCTATTTTTTCTGCTTTTCCAGGATTCGAAAGCACGTTAGTGACCATAGAAAACTTCTTGTTTACTAACCTTGTGCCGACCTCTACAGATGTAATTAAAGAGCATATCAGTGCTTTTGCCGGTAATGCGAATAAAATGACTGCTGTTGGTGTGGGTTTTTTAGCCGCTGTATCTTTGTTACTTATTCGCAATGTCGATGCTACATTAAATCGAATTTGGCGTATTAAGAAAAAGCGCCCAATGATGATTTCGTTTGCCGTTTATTGGATGGTGCTTAGTTTAGGCCCTGTGTTATTAGGGGCTAGTATTGGTGTTACTTCATACATCGTGTCGTTAGTGTCGTTTGCCGATCAAGGTATCCCCGGCTTTAGCGGCTTTTTATTGAAATTATTACCTTACATAATTTCAATGATTGGCTTCATTATGCTCTATACTTTAGTTCCTAACACACGAGTTCCATTTAGAGCGGCAATTCCGGGCGCTTTGTTTGCAGCTATGTTGTTTGAGCTGACAAAAAAAGGCTTTGCTTTGTACATCAGCCACTTCCCATCATACGAAGTTATTTATGGGGCGTTGGCGACAATCCCTATTTTATTTGTATGGGTGTATTTGTCGTGGATTGTCGTATTACTCGGTGCAGAATTTACTGTATGTATCAGCCCTGAGAATATCGAGGACACGCCTGATATAGAGGTTTAAATTCACTGCACCTAAGGAGAGCGAGGTGCAGTTACATCCACAATATGTTGCCAACCGTGATTATCACTTAAGTGTTGGCGATGGTCATCAAATCCATGTGCAAGAATATGGTGCGTCTACAGGGATTGCTGTGGTGTTATGCCATGGCGGGCCTGGTGCGGGTCTATGCCCTGAAAATTGCCGCTTTTTCGACTTAGAACGTTTTCGAGTGATCATGTTCAGTCAGCGCGGTTGCGGTCACTCAACCCCGCATGATATCTCTCAAAATACCACCTCAGAATTAGTTGCCGATCTCGAGTATTTACGCCAGCAACTGGGTATTGAAAAGTGGCTGGTGTGTGGTGAGTCATGGGGTGCCACTTTGGCACTTGTCTATGCTATTCATCACCAAGAGCATGTTGCAGGGCTTATTTTACGGGCTAGCTTTTTAGCTTGTAACAGTGACTTCGAGTGGCTTTACACAACAAAAGGAGCCGGCGCGCATTTTTACCCTGAGTGCTTTAATGAATTTGTACATGATTACACTGATTGGCGTGCCTTACTCGACTTTTATCAGCAGCAACTAAACAATGATGATCAAATTAAAGCCAGTAAATTTGCTAAGTTATGGTGTCATTGGGAGCAGGTGCTATGTCATGGTGAGCCGTTAACAAACTGGAGTTTACAGGAGCCCCATGTCGGGTTAAATCAAGCAAAGTTAATGGTGCATTATTTTCGTCATCACTGTTTCATTGACGAAGGCTTTATCGCAGAAAATGCCCATCTACTGACTCATTTACCTATTTGGTTTATTCATGGCCGCGCCGATTTGATCTGTCGATATAGTGCCGTACAGCAGCTTGCTGAACAGTTAAATGCACAATTATTGATTTTAGATGGCATTGGGCACAGCAGCGATAATCAGGTATATTTGGCGGCAATGCGACGTGCCGCAGATTTAATGTATATCAAGTTATCGAGGGATCAATGCAAGGCTTAATTCAAAGAGTAAAACAAGCAAAAGTAGAAGTGGCAGGCGAAGTAGTTGGTGAAATTTCACAAGGTATTTTGCTGCTATTAGGTGTTGAAAAACAGGACACCGAGCAAAGCGCCCAGAAGCTTTTACACAAAGTCAGCAATTACCGCATTTTTACCGATGAACAAGGAAAGATGAACTTAAGTTTGAATGATATTAAGGGGGAGCTTTTAGTGGTTTCGCAGTTTACCTTAGCAGCCGACACTAAAAAGGGTATGCGTCCAAGCTTTTCAAGTGCTGGCACGCCAGAACAAGCCAATACGCTCTATGAGTATTTTATTGCTGAGGCTAAAAAAGCGGGCTTAACAGTGGCTACCGGGCAATTTGGTGCTGATATGCAAGTAAGCCTATGTAACGATGGTCCCGTTACTTTTAATTTGTCTGTGTAATACCAACCCGCAATAATACTTAATCATTTTGAGGGATTAAACCTGTCGCTAACTGCGTTAAAAATCTCTCATTTAGAACAACTAAATAACGAAATTTTTGCCTTGTTATCAACGAGGTTTTATTGCCTCAAAATAGACTACTTAATTAAGCGGATTGGTATAAGTATTTTTATTTTTTGATCATCACGATGTGATTCACGTAGTCGGGGATTTTTACAATGCTTGGGCGCTTGCCAAACTCGGTGATTAGCAGGTGCTCAAGTTGTTTTAGTTGCGATGGGTGATTAGATAAAAAATTAATGAACAACAAGCCATCTTTTGCCATCGCAGCTCTTAGCTTGGTGTAAAACTGGTGCTTGTATAAAAATAATGGCGCATCTACCTCACTGAATAAATCTAGGATAATCCAATTGTATTCGTTGTTTTGCTCTAATACTTGCTGCGCATCAAAACAGTGCAGATTATTGGCATGGTCGCCACCAAAGTAACGTTTATAGCAGTGAATTATGTCGGGGTTTTTATCAACCGATGTCAGTTGGCTGTCAGGGTAGGTGTGCTGTAAGTAATTACGAATAGCACCACCGCCTAGCCCTAGTTCTAAAATCTTTTTAGGTTCCTCTAAGTCTTGCCAAAGCTTTGCAAGGTATTGTAAATGCGGGAAAAGTAATCTGGCAGGTCGGCGTTTTTCAATGACCGATTGCAGAGTTTCATTGATCAATAACCAGCGTAATTGGTTAAGTTGCCTAACTTGAATACTGTAATTGCCTTGTTTATGCCAATAGATGAGTTGCCCTAATCGGTGGCAGTCCTCAATAAAACTATGTTTTACTGCGCCACTGGGTTCAAGAAAATGTTCCATATTTCGGGCCTTTAGCTATTTATTTATTAAAATAATACAATTATTTCAGCATAGACCAGCAGGCTTAAAGTGCAATTGTGCATTAGTTTTTACAGCCAAGAATAATAATTTAGGCTGGGTCACCAAAGTATTATTCCAACTTGTTAGAAGATCGCGTATCGTAATTCGCATTCCAAAGGCCACGACAGAAAAACAACAGACAGTGGCTGAATTATCACAGGAGTTTTTATGTTTAAAGTGACCACCCCACAAAGCAGCGAAGATTGGCAAGCGTACTATTCATTACGTTGGCAGGTTTTAAGAGCACCCTGGGGCGAGCCGCGTGGTTCTGAGCAAGATGACTTAGAACAAGACGCAGAGCACCGCTTTATCAAAAATAATGACGGCGAAGTATTAGGCGTAGCGCGCCTGCATTTTAATAATCATCAGCAAGCGCAAGTTCGTTATATGGCGGTTGCTGAAGGTAATCGTAACCAGCATATTGGTAGCCGTTTATTACATGAATTAGAAAAAATCGCATGGACTCAAGATGCTGACGAGCTGGTATTGTTTGCTCGTGAGCGAGCCCTTGATTTCTATAAGCGTCATGGCTACGAATTAAAAGAAAAAGCGCACCTTGCCTATGACGATGTACAGCATTGGAAAATGGTAAAACAAAAGCCCTCTGAGCCGGGTTGGTTCCGTCATCCAAACTGGACACAAGTACTGCAAAACACGTGGCGTGAGTCGATCCCAATCAGTGATGCGATGGGCATTAAAGTTGAAAGCTATACCGATTGGCAGTTTACTACCCGCGCAGACTTAGATGCGAACTTAAACCTTCATAACACTATGTTTGCGGGTTCAATTTATAGTTTAGCTACCTTAACAGGGTGGGGCGCAACTTACCTTGCGCTGAAAGAAGCAGGCCTTGAAGGAAATATCGTGTTAGCTGATGCCAACATTAAATACCTTAAACCACTCAATAACGACCCTCGTGGTAGTGTTGAGCTGGCTGGCTGTAAAGGCAAATTAGCGGATTTAGAAGACAGTGGCAAAGCAAGCTACCATGTGCCGGTTAATGTGTACGATGGTGATGTGTTAGTAGCAGAATTCGAAGGTCACTTCATCGTTAAAAAATAACGAAAATAAAGAGCGAGCTAACTAAAGCTCGCTCTTTATCAGCTAAAGCAAGTCAGTTAATAGAATACCCACACCAAAACGTTCAATATCGGCGTTGTAATCAATCAAGCTCTCACCATAACCATTAAAATATTGTGCGTAGCCACGTAATCGGCCCCAAAGAGGGAAAGACCAATCTAATTGGATTGCACCACGGTTATCTGAATTTAAGTTATTACGGGTCATAAAGCTAAATTCATGCTCGTTGTAACGGTATGCACCCGAGAACTCAAAGTAACCCATGTATTTATAGATGTCTGGATTATCATCGCCACGGGCTTCTAGCTCATCGTCTTTTTTATCTTCAGGAATGCGATACCAAGGCTTAAAGCTAAATACAAAGCCATCTTTTTCCCATAGGAAATCGGCATAGATACGGTTCCATGAACGTGAATTAGGTTGGCTGCGGCCATTCGATTGATGTGAAGCACCAATTGCAATTGCCATTTCATCGCCCCAAAGCACATGCTCAGGATCAAGGTAGTTCACCCAGAAGATCTCTGGTTCGTAATTTGTTTCACGAAACGGTGATGAAATATCTTTGTTGTAGAACTGCCAAAACGATTGCATGGTAAACGCAAAGAATACGCCCTGATCTTTATCTGAAAAGCCTTCGAAGATAGGCACTTTAATTGAAAGTTGATATTTCACTTCAAGATTATCAAGTGGCTCGCCATCAGTTTGCTCAGCAAGATCTTTTAAACCATCAAAAGGACGTTCATTCGGGTTAGATACGTATGAAAGCGGTAATATGTAGTTACGCTTATGTGGGGTGATCACATTACGGTTTTTCTTACTCACTTCTTCACGAGCTTTACGCTTGTCTAAAGCGGTGAGCTTTTTACTCTCGTCTAAGTCTGAGCATTTTTTACGAAGTTCTTCGAGTGTTTGTTTACCGTCACCGCCAATCGCTTCGTTTAAAATACACTGCTTTACGAGTTCTAGCGCGTCATCTTGTTCGTTAGTTTGTGGTTGTTCAGTTTGAGCAAATACAGGTACAGAAAATAAGCCAGCTGCTGCCAGCCAAATGCGCCATCCCATTGCAGTTCCCTTTCAGTAGACTTGTAAGTAGGTATAATTATAACGATTTTTACATAAGTAACCGTGAACTTGTACTGAATTGTTGAAATTTTAGGTAAATAGAGAGCCCCAAGCTAAGCTTGGAGCCCTGCTGTAACGGCCTAAGGGCATAAGCCGTTGACTCTCACGCAATGAGAAGGGATGAGCTTATAGCTCAAATACGTTGGTAAAAAACTTATAAAGTTCGGTACCTTGATTCACGCTTGCTGAAGCAAAATGCAAAATAGCAATGGCGTCTTTATCAAAGCTTAATGTTTGTAGCGGCTGCTCAGAAAGGTAGCGCTCCATTCTTAAAATATGGGCGATAGGCTCGCCTGCTTTAATATGGCCGCCCAGTGGGGCAAGGTATTCAACCATGCCACCCATAGGTGCATAGTAAGCTACATAATCTTCAAGCATGCAGGCATAGCGTGTCATCGCTTTTGGTTGATACGCTGCATCAACTAATACCTCTTTGTGATTGAGGTAACTTAAAATGCTATTTGCATCTTCAAGAGCCGCACTTAAATCGATTTTCTCTTGGCTACCTAGCTCAACAGTGAATGCTTCGACTTGAACAGCAAATTCACGGTCTTGTTTGGCAAGCTCTTCAGATAGTGACCACCATGGGCAGAAACTCGCTTCATCCATCGCGCCATCAAAATCACTTGGGATCAGTAACACATGCTCGATGTTGAAGTAGCTTGCGCTGTCTTTGGCGTATTCAGGGCAATATAAGTGCTTACTCGAGATAGGCCCAGTGTGAAGGTCTAAAACAATATCAGCCTGATGGGCAAGCTTTTGCAAGTTAAGGGCAATACGCTTACCCGTTGTTAGGCTGTAATCAGGACCCGTTAATTGACTGTCGATGTCAGCAACGAGTGCCTGTTTAAACGCCGCTTTAAGGGTCGTATCATCACTGTCTTTATGCTGTTCAGCAATCTGTGACGGTAACGCTTTATTAAAGCGGTACATGCGGTTCCAGTTGGTGCCCGTGATTGGGTCGAAGCGACCTAAAGTAAACTCACCTGATTTTTGGTTGCAACCAATAGGGTTGGCATAAGGCACTAGGGTAATATCGCCACGCAGCTTGAGTGATTTTAGCTGCTCAAGCAATTGATAAATTACTGCATTACCTTGTACTTCAGCGCCGTGCATATTGGCTTGTATATACACGTTTGGGCCTGTGCCATCGCCTTTTAAGCGATACACAGGAATTGTCAGTGGTAGGCCGTTGGCAATCTCGCCAACCACAATATTCTCTTGGCTGATTAACTCTTTACTCATGGCGATTACCTTAAATAATAGCTGGCATCTTCAGCGCTACGAATGCACTCAATATTGCCTTGTTCAAGGATGTATTCAGCCGCTAATTCGTGGCATAAAAAGTACGGCATGCTTTCGGTAAAGCCGTATGCACCACATTGGCTGAATACCAACCAGTCTTGCTCATTTAAATCGCTCGCTAATTGGTGATCACCTAAGCAATCAAGGGCGGTGCAAAGAGGGCCGTATAAAGTCATTGCCGCAGGCTCAGCCGTTGACTCGCGTAGTAATGCCGCAGGAAAATCTTGGCTTGTTACAGCAGGGCGAAGTAAATGGTTAATACCGCCTGATAAAATCACTTGTTGTTGATTGTAATTCTCTTTGCGCTCAACAACCGGCGTTGCGTAATGGCCGCATTCGCCCACCGCATAGCGGCCAAGTTCCATCCAAAGCTCTTTGACACCAGCATCTGCTTTAATAGCCGCAAGAGTCTCGATAAGTGCAGACCAATCGAGTCGGTTAGCATCTTGCGTATAAGGAATACCTAAGCCACCCCCTAAATCGAGAATATTAAGGTTAATATTTATTGAGCTTGCTAGCTGTTGTAATGGCGCAATCATCGCACGCCATAGCTCGGCGAGCTTGTCAGTACTTAGCATATTGCCCCATTGGAAAATATGCAGACCATCAAAGCTAAGAGCTGGGTAATCACTTACAGTGAGTGCTTGCCACTCATCACAGCCCAAACCAAAAGGAGTAAGGCTATCGCCACCAAGAGGGTTCTTTTCGCTGTCTGGCCAGCGAAGTTGTACGCGCAATAGAACTTGCAGCTGACAATTTGCTTTTGTTGCTTGTTCGTTTAACCAGCGAACTTGGTTAATGCTCTCGGCCACGAAGGTACGTACGCCGCGAGCAATAAAATGTGAAATTTGTGCAGGGCTCTTTGCAGGCCCTGTGTTGAGCACGCGCTCGCTATCGATGCCTTGAGCAAGTACTTGCTCAAGTTCACCTTTACTTGCAACATCAAAGTTAAACCCTGCGCTGTCTAAACATTGAATAATGCGAGACAGTGGGTTGGCCTTAACGGCATACCAAAGTTTCACATCGGTTTGCGCAGTTAGTTGATTTAAATGTGCAGTTAATTTATCTAAATCATAGATAAAAAATGGCGTATCAAGATGTGTTGAAACTTGTTCAACAGCTTGCTTGATGGGCGTGCTCAAAAAGCTCATTAACGTAAAACCTCTTCTAACAGTAATGATGCATCGCTTTGTTCATCACGGTATTTCACGATCAATGCACAAGACATGCTTAGACCTTGCTCGCGAGCCCATGCATTTGAAGCAGGGCGAGAGCCTGGGATCACAATCGCGTTTTCTGGGATGGCTTCACCTTTGTCTAGCTGGCGTTCGTTAACGCAATCGTAAACAGGAATAGTTGCCGATAAACGAACACCTGGCGCAAGTACAGCACCTTTTTTCACGACCACACCTTCAACAATAACGCAGCCTGCGCCGATGAATGCGTCATCTTCAATAACCACAGGGCTAGCACCAATTGGCTCTAGTACACCACCTAATTGTACTGCAGCACTTAGGTGAACATTTTTACCCACTTGTGCGCATGAACCCACTAATGCGTGGCTATCGACCATAGTGCCTTCGTCGATGAACGCGCCAATATTCACATATGCTGGTGGCATGATAATGGTGCCTTTGGCAACGTGTGCGCCACGGCGAACACTGCTACCACCTGGTACCATACGCACGCCAGCATCGGCTGCAAAGCCTTGTGGTGCTAAGTTGTGCTTATCAACAAAACCACCTGGGAACTCAGTATTAGTGCCGTTTTTAAAGGCTTCTAAAATGCCTTGTTTAACTTCAACATTGGCGTGCCAGTTGCCGTTCTCGTCTTGTGTTGCTGCGCGAACTGCGCCTGATTCTAAGTTGTTTAATAATTCTAACCAGCTCATGATAAAACCTGTTTTTAGTTCCAAGATAAAATAGTGTTGTTTGCGTGGGTGATGCTGTCTGTTTGCTCAAGCTCTAAATGCGTAAGCGGCGGACGTAAATGCGGGGTATTTATTTTACCTTGCAGGTGCATCAGTACTTTTACGGGGATTGGGTTTGCCACAGCGAATAAACTTTGGATTGCTTGCGACCAATCGGTGAATAGATTTGGGTATTGACCACTTAAACTGCGTTTAACAAACTCATGGGTTTGACTCGGCCAAGCATTCGCGGCAACCGAAACTAAACCTTTTGCACCCGCTTGAGCAAAATATGGCATAAGTGCATCATCGCCACTGAAAATAGCCAGTGTTGGTGATGCCGTTCTAAAGCCTTCAAATTTGCTAATGTCGCCACTGGCTTCTTTTAAGGCCCAAAGATTTTTGTGCTCAGCAAGGTTTGTGATCACCTGCGGTGAAATCTCAACTGCACTGCGCCCTGGTACGTTATACAACATACATGGGTGATTACTTGCGTTAAGTAGGCTTTCAAACCAATGTGTTTGGCCAACAATCCCAGGTTTTGCATACAGAGGTGAACCTAACAGGTAGCCATGAATAGGTAGTTGGTTGCAGTATTCAACCCAAGCAATTTGTTGCTTAAGGTTCATGCCGCCCACAGCAACCATGAGTGGGACACTTGGTGCTAATTGACAAACATGTTCAACAATGGCTTGTTGCTCTTTGAGTGAAAGCGCCAGTCCTTCACCGGTACTGCCAAGCAATAAAATGCCGTTATTTGCATCTTGCTGCTCCGTAACCAGTTGTTCAAGGGCCGTGTAATCGACCTCGCCAGATTCAGAAAATGGCGTGACAAGCGCTGTCCACAATGGATAGTCGTTTAAATCAAAATTGTTGATCATCTCTCACGAACTTATAGGGTATTCGAAGAGTTTATGCGGGAACATTTGAATGGAGCCGCATGTCGTCGTTCGAACAAGGTATAATTCGAAGAGCGAATGGGCTTAAAATAATAAAGACGCGAAGGCCTTATTATACTAAGACCAGAAGCTCTCCACCAAACTAATCAATAGCGCTTTGCTATTGTTGGTGACAGTCGCTGGGATTCAGCCCAGTCGCCCGAAATAAGCACCTCACAAACGGTGTTACTTCTCGGCGTTAATTCCCCTCACGTATGATCAACAGAGTCTGTGCTCTTCCCATACGCTACCTGAATAACGCACCTCTTCCAGCCCTTTATGCTCGCTTTAAAGGTTAAAGCCAACATAGTTAAATAGGGTATTGGCGGCGATTAAAGCATTTTAGCCATCTAGGTGTCAAGGCGAAGGATTTGTTTTTTAGTGACCGATTTTGCAACATGGTTACGTATAAGCGTGTTTTTACGTACACTTAGCGTTAACCAAATAAATTGGAAAAATGATGGAAAAATTTAACGATATTTATCAGCGAGCCGTATCTCGAAAAGGCAGCGAAGAAATGCTGCATGCATTGTTATCAAACCCGCTCGATGATACTGATATTGCCAAAATGCATGACGATTTATGGTTAGAAGAGTTTACGCGTAAAGTCTTTCAAAGCGGTTTTTATTGGTCTGTTATCAATAATAAATGGGCTGGTTTTCGTGATGTGTTTTGGGATTTCAGCGTAGAAAAGTTGTTGATGATGCCGCCAGATATGCTTGAGCAAAAAGCCAGTGATGAGCGAATTGTTCGTAATTTTAAAAAAGTACAAACGATCCCAGAAAATGCGTACATGATCCACGAAGTTGCCGAGAAACATGGCAGTTTTAGCCAATTTATTGCAGATTGGCCAACTGACAATATTATTGGTTTGTGGGCCTATCTTAAAAAGCATGGTGCGCGTTTAGGGGGAAATACTGGCCCGTACGCTTTGCGAGCGCTTGGTAAAGATACCTTTTTGCTTTCTCGCGATGTAGAAGCTTATTTGCGTGCCCATGAGTTGATTGATGGCGGCTTACAAACTAAAAAGTCATTACAAGCAGCACAAGATTTTTTCAATGAATTACAACAGCAAAGCGGTTACAGCCTGCAGGCACTAAGCCAACTAGTGGCCTATGGTGTAGGCGATAATCGTGTAGGTGTCGCAACACGTTAAGGACAGTTATGAAACTGCAAACCCGATACACAGATATTAGTGAACTGCTTGCTATTAAAGATATGCCTAGCGCCGTTGCTAAGCCGCAATTACTGCTATTCAATGACAAACTCGCTGATAATTTTGCGATTAATCACGACAGCGATTTTTTAGCTAAATTGCTATCTGGGTCAGCAATAGATAAAGATGTTGCACCAGTTGCACTTGGTTACTCAGGTCACCAATTTGGTCATTTTTCACCGCGTCTTGGTGATGGCAGAGCACATTTGCTTGGTGCTATTACAGATCAAAATGGCACGCAGTGGGACTTACAGTTAAAAGGTGCAGGAGCAACGGTATTCTCACGTGGTGGTGATGGTCGCTGTGCTATTGGTCCAGCTGTACGAGAGTACATTATGAGTGAGGCACTTCATGCGTTAGGTATCGCTACTACGCGTTGTTTAGCTGTGGTTACAACTGGCGAAACGGTATATCGCCAGCCACCTCGCCCGGGTGCAGTTGTCACTCGCTTAGCTAAAAGCCATATTCGTGTTGGCTCATTTCAATACTTAGCTACACAAGGTGATATAGAAGGGCTAGAAAAGCTAGTCGATTATGCAGTTGATTGCCACTTTCCTGACATCAGCAGTAATGGTGAGCAGCGTTATATTGAATTTTTAACCGCCGTACTCGATAAGCAAATTGAGCTGGTTATCAGCTGGATGCGAATTGGCTTTATACATGGCGTTATGAATACAGATAATACTTTGATTAGTGGTGAAACCATTGACTATGGCCCCTGCGCGATGATGAATCAGTTTGACTTAGACACGGTGTTTAGTTCGATTGACCATCAAGGGCGCTACGCATTTGGTAATCAGCCGAATATTGCCAATTGGAATATTGCGCGTTTAGCTGAAAGCTTAATTCCTTTATTTACAGATCAAGATGCTGCCGTTGAGCAACTCTCACCGGTTGTGAATGGTTTTGCTGCTAAATTTAATGATGCATTTAATACTATGTGGCAGCAGAAATTAGGATTAGCAGGTCAGCAAGAAGGCGATCACGCTTTAGTTTCAGAGTTACTGGGGTTAATGAAGCAGCACCAACTTGATTACACCAATACTTTCAATGCACTTACTGAATCTTTAGTGAAAGACTTTGTTATAGATTCTAATTTAAAAGAATGGGTTTCAAAATGGAGGCTCAGAACATCAGCTGAAAGTTACAGCATAATGCGAGCCGTTAATCCTGCAGTCATTCCGCGTAATCATAATATTGAAATGATCTTGGCTGAGTATGAAAAGGCAGGATCTAGTTCATCAATCAATGAGTTTTTAAAAGTTATTCAAAAACCATATGAGTATGAGGAAAAATTTGCCGCATGGTATCAACCTCCGAAAGAAGGTGATTGTAATTACCAAACTTTTTGTGGTACTTAAGGGTTAATCTTTATGGTTGATAACAATTGTAAATGCTCATTTTTTTAAATCTGAGTGTTCGTTGATTGAGCAAGTTAGCTGCCAGTGTTATGATTTATATCAATAAAATAGCACTAAAGTTTTGCTTTTTAACGAAAATTTACAAATAAAGTTGCTTTCAACTTGTTGATTTAAAAATAACCAATATAATAATGTAATTGGGAATGGACTTTTATCGGTTTTGAAGTCAGTAGATTAGGCTGAATCGACTTTCACCTAATCATAACAAAGCGATCTAAAGGCATTGTTACGCAAAGTTATTTAGATAACCTATTATTTGGGTAATTGACTGAAATTACTCGGCAAGATTTTTGTTCTGTACCGAGTTCGTTAAGTTTTGATTAACTATTAGTCGACTACTCTGTTTAAACTGATTGAGCTGGTTTGACTTAGCTACAATTTTAATTGTGAAAATGGGAAGGAAACAATGAAATTAAAATCACTTACTATTGCTTTAGCACTTGCTGCAACTAGTGCTTCAAGCTTCGCTGCCGAAAAGCAAGGTTTCTACATCGGCGCATTTGGCGACTACTATGATAATTCTTGGGAAAATGTCCGCGACTACACTCCAGGTGGCCTTGATGTTGATGACTCTACAGGTTGGGGTTTAGAGCTAGGTTACCGTTTTAGTGATTACTGGAGCGCTCGTTTAGAATATGCTGACATGGACTTCGATTGGAAAGCTGATCTTAATGACGGTACTTCTGTTAGCGGTACTGAAAGTGGCAAACGTTACGGTATTGACGCTTTATATCACTTAGGTGGTGGTCCATTCTACGGTATTTTCGGTCTTAAAAATCTTGATGCGGTTGACGAAGATCTAATGTTCGCAAACGTAGGTGCTGGTTACCAACACTACTTCACAGATAACTTCGCGTTTAACGCTGAAACATCTTTATACCAAGGTCTTGACCGTGGTTACACAGATGTTGGCGCTAAATTAGGCCTAAGCTATATCTTTGGTGCGCAAAGCTCAGCTTCTGAGCCAGTTGAACCTGCTCCAACAGTTGTTCCTGTTGCGGTTGAGCCAGTTGATAGCGATGGCGATAACATCCCTGATGCTGATGACCAATGTGCAAACACGCCAATGACTGACGCTGTTGATGGTACTGGCTGTACATTATATGAAGATCGTGAAGTAACTAAGAGCTTACTAATCACGTTCCCTAACAACACGTCTAAAGTATCTCAACAATACTTAGATGATATTGACCGCGCTGCTAAGTTCTTAAAAGAGCACCCAGGTACTGACGTAGTACTTGAAGGTCACACTTCATCAGTAGGTAAAGCTGACTACAACAAGTGGTTATCTAAGAAACGTGCTGATGCTGTTGCTAAGAAACTAATCGAAGACGGTATTGACCCAATGCGTCTTACTACTGTTGGTTTAGGTGAAGAGCGCCTTAAAAACCCAGCAAATACGCCAGAAGCTCATGCTGAAAACCGTCGTGTTGAAGCGAAAGTAACTGTAATTGAGCGTGTAAAAGTAGAGCGTTAATCTAACCCTTTACGCAAATTTGAAAACCCAGCCTAGTGCTGGGTTTTTTCATTTCTAACACCTCTAAAGTAAGTAGATAGGAATGATTCTTAATAAATATTCATTTGAATAGCGTTTTTTTCTAGTACTATTCATGGTATTTATAGTGAATATTAAACTCCTTACTTACAGCATGGATTTTCATCTATACTTAAAAGCTTTATAATTAACCGTCAGAATACTATAAGTACTGGGTCTTAATTGGTATTTAGCTTAATACTACCGAGTACTTTCACGTCACCAAGAGGGCAATATTGTGCTACAAGAATATCGTAAACACGTAGAAGAACGTGCCGCGTTAGGTATCGTACCAGCGCCATTAGATGCTCAGCAAACGGCTGATCTTATTGAATTAATCAAAAACCCACCGGCAGGCGAAGAAGAGTTTATCGTTGATCTTCTAGTTAACCGCGTACCACCGGGTGTTGATGATGCTGCTTACATCAAAGCAGGTTTCTTAGCTGCAGTTGCAAAAGGTGAAGCGAGCTCTCCACTTGTATCAAAAGAAAAAGCAGCTGAGCTACTTGGTACTATGCTAGGTGGTTACAACATCGCACCTATGATTGATCTTCTAGATGACGAAGCGTTAGCGCCGATCGTTGTTAAAGGTTTATCAAACACATTATTAATGTTCGATGCTTTCTATGATGTAGAAGAAAAAGCGAAAGCAGGTAACGAATTTGCTAAGCAAGTAATCGAATCGTGGGCAAATGCAGAATGGTTTGTAAACAAGCCTGCAGTTGCTGAAAAAATCTCAGTTACCGTATTCAAAGTAACTGGCGAAACAAATACAGATGACCTTTCTCCTGCACCAGATGCATGGTCTCGCCCTGATATTCCACTGCACGCTTTAGCAATGCTGAAGAACGAACGTGATGGTATCAATCCTGAAAAACCAGGTGAAGTTGGTCCAATCTCACAACTAGAAGAGCTTAAAACGAAAGGTTTACCTCTTGCATACGTTGGTGATGTAGTTGGTACGGGTTCTTCTCGTAAATCTGCAACTAACTCTGTACTTTGGTTCATGGGTGATGATATTCCTCACGTACCAAACAAACGCGTTGGTGGTGTATGTTTAGGCGGTAAAATCGCTCCTATCTTCTTCAACACAATGGAAGACTCTGGTGCATTACCAATCGAACTACCTGTTGATGAGCTAAACATGGGTGACCAAATCGATATCTTCCCATACGAAGGTGTTGTTAAGCGTCACGGTACTGATGAAGTAATCTCTACTTTCTCTCTTAAATCAGACGTAATTCTTGATGAAGTGCGTGCTGGTGGTCGTATTCCACTAATCATCGGTCGTGGTTTAACTGATAAAGCGCGTGCATCACTAGGTATGGAAGCTGAAGATATCTTCCGCAAGCCTGCTCTTGTAACTGATTCTGGTAAAGGCTTCACATTAGCTCAGAAGATGGTTGGTAAAGCATGTAACATGCCTGGCGTACGTCCTGGCCAATACTGTGAGCCGAAAATGACAACTGTTGGTTCGCAAGATACAACAGGTCCTATGACGCGTGACGAACTTAAAGATCTAGCATGTTTAGGCTTCTCTGCAGATTTAACAATGCAGTCTTTCTGTCATACATCAGCTTATCCTAAGCCAATCGACGTAAACACTCACCACACACTTCCTGATTTCATCATGAACCGTGGCGGTGTATCACTTCGTCCAGGTGACGGTGTAATCCACTCATGGTTAAACCGTATGTTATTACCAGATACAGTAGGTACTGGTGGTGACTCGCATACTCGTTTCCCTCTAGGTATTTCATTCCCAGCGGGTTCAGGTGCGGTAGCATTCGCAGCAGCAACTGGTGTAATGCCTCTTGATATGCCTGAGTCAATCTTAGTACGTTTCAAAGGTGAAATGCAGCCAGGTATCACATTACGTGATCTAGTACATGCTATCCCTTACTACGGTATTAAAGAAGGTCTTCTTACTGTTGAGAAGAAAGGTAAGATCAACGAATTCTCTGGTCGTGTACTAGAAATCGAAGGTGTTGAGCACCTAACAGTTGAGCAAGCTTTCGAGCTTTCTGATGCGTCAGCTGAGCGTTCAGCGGCAGGTTGTACAGTTAAACTTTCTAAAGAGTCTATCGCTGAATACCTAGAGTCAAACATCGTAATGCTTAAATGGATGATCTCTGAAGGTTACGGTGATGTTCGTACTATTGAGCGTCGTATCAATGCAATGCAAGAGTGGTTAGCTAACCCTGAACTTATGGAAGCTGATGCTGATGCAGAGTACAAACACGTACTTGAAATCGACCTAGCTGATATCAAAGAGCCAATCCTTTGTGCTCCAAATGACCCAGATGATGCACGTCTTCTTTCTGACGTAACAGGCGAGAAAATCGATGAAGTATTCATCGGTTCTTGTATGACTAACATCGGGCACTTCCGTGCTGCAGGTAAACTACTAGATGGTTTCAGTGGTCGTATCCCAACTCAACTTTGGGTTGCACCACCAACGAAGATGGATAAAGACCAGCTTACTGATGAAGGTTACTACGGTATCTTTGGTCGCGTAGGCGCACGTATCGAAACTCCAGGGTGTTCACTATGTATGGGTAACCAAGCACGTGTTGCTGATAAAGCAACTGTTGTTTCTACCTCTACGCGTAACTTCCCTAACCGTCTAGGTACTGGCGCTAACGTATTCTTAGCATCAGCAGAGCTTGCAGCAGTAGCGGCAATCTTAGGTAAATTACCTACACCTGCTGAGTACCAAGAGTATGCAGATAAGATCAATGCAACTGCAGCTGATACTTATCGTTACCTGAACTTCCACCGTATGCCTCAATACACTAAAAAGGCAGACCAAGTGATCGTTCAGCAAGCTGTATAATTAGTAATAATTAAATTTACTAGTATAAAAGCCCGCACCTAGCGGGCTTTTTTATTAAGTTTTTGTTCAGTTTGGTTTGTAAAATTAATACATTTGTCTACACTGATTATTGTTAAAAGTTAACAGTTGTAACTTTGTGTTTAATGTTGTAACCAAGGAAGGCGGGCATCATTTCTTGGCTGCATAGATTTTGCAAATCAAGGAATTGAACAATGAAAGCACTTCTTCTTTTACTCCCCCTCAGTGGTTCGGCTTTTGCTGTTAACCCCTCTTTTAGTGAAGTCCGACTCGGTTTTGAAACGATTAGCTATAGTGAAACTCTCAATGATGTAGCAGGGTTTGGCAAGTTGAGCCAGTCAATTGATGTGACCAATCCCGCAATACGACAGATATCATACACAGGCATTGATGATGATTGGGGATTCTATATTGAAAGTGCTGCAACAATTTCTACTGAAATTGAAACTGAAACTTGGCATTTGGCAGAGTTTGGCGATATTCAAGAAAATGCATTTAAAACAAAAGCGAATGAGATCGGGTTTAAAGGTGCTTATAATTTTTCAAAAGCCATACAGTTTACTTTAGGCACTAAGTTTTTTACTTCTAGTTTTACACGCTCAAATTTTGCTTTTGTGCAACCAGGTGCAGCGGCATTTGATGAGGCACTGATTGCTATCTCAGATGATCCAGATAACCCCGCTCGTTTTACCTTACCGGGTATGAATAACGCGAACAATGTGGGCGACCAACAAGATTATAACTCCCAGCTACGCCCCGTGGTCTCTGTGTCAGAAGATCAAATGGGTATCTTGCTTACTTTAGGTGCCCGTTACGATAGTCGTTTAAAAGACAGTTTTAATAAGTACAGCTGGTATGCAGAAGCTGAATTGAGTACTCCCATGTACTCTGAAATTCAAAATACTCAATTTGAAACAACTACATTAACCGACAGTTTTAATGGCTGGGGTGTGTTAGGACGAGTCGGGCTACGTTATCAAATAATGTCACATATTGCGTTAATGGGCGGTATTGATGCGCAATACAAATCTCGCGATATAGTGACTAAGAATCTTGAAAATGGTCAACGTCTGCGCGTACCTGAAGTCGAATATAGTAATGTGTCTTTTGCAGTTGGTTTGCAGTGGAGCTATTAATGAACAAGTTCGCCATAATTAGCTCATTACTTTTATTCTCTTTATCAGGGTGTAAAACCATTGATTCTGTTCAGCAAGATTTAGGTTCTCTTGCGAGTAGTATTACAGGAGAAGAACAGGCGACCCCCGAACAAATACAGGCAGCCTATGAAAAAGCCCAAAGTGTTTTCCAAGAAGCACTTACAGCTTATAACCAAATAGATACGGAGAACTTAGCGCAATTTGATGAGGAGCGTGTAGCTAAGGCTCGTAAAGTTTGGGCGGTGCTTGAGCCTGAGTTTAATGAACTGCGTTTAGCTCCTGAACATGCTTTAAAAAGTGCGTCACTGTTCTCATCTGACACGGTTGCAGATGAAGTCATGTCTCAAAGTCAGGAGGTCATTTCCTTGGTTACTGAAGCGCAGCTTGCCAAGCAAAGGATCACATCGGTTTTACAGCCAATTAGAGATGAGTTTGCCATTTTAGATCAATTGGATGCTGAAACATCTTATGAAAAGCGTTATCGAGAGCTCGATAAGCAACATCAACAATTAAAGGAAATGCTCATTGACGGGCAAGAGCAGCAAGTTGCTGAGTATGTACCTAAGCTATTAGAGCAACTCATTGATTTAGAAAAAGACGCCGTTGTACAGTTTTATTTCTCTCAGTATATCGAAAAAATTTATGGGCTAGCTAACTCAAAAAAAGTCGATATATTTCCGACAGTTTATCAGGACGTTCGAAAACAATTAGAGCAAGGTGAAACATTTAGTAAAGCTAACTATCGTGAGTACGAGCAAATTAAACAACACGCTGCTTTATTGTCATTACAAATCGATCGTATTAATAGTCTCTATGCTGAGTACTTAGCCCAAAAATCGGCTATTGATAAAGACACTGTTGAAGCGCACATGCTGAGTCTAGAAAGTGAAATTTATGCATTGACCATGGCTGCTGGTTTGGGTGATCTGAGAGGCCTCTCTTTTCAGGAACAGCTTCAACAAGTAAGAAAAGCAATTAATTGAGTAAACCAAGAGCCACAGTTCGCTGTGGCTTTTTATCAACGTTAAGGGATTTAGCGTTTATATGGCTAAGAATTTCCCTGCTATAAGTGAATATAATGGAGTATGTATGTTAATTCATAAGCGGCTGTTGGCTGCAGTTATTGGTACCTTATTTTTAGTTGGGTGTGGGGGAGGTGGAGGTAGTGACTCTGAAACTAAACCAGATCCTGTAGACCCCGTTAATCAAAGTCCAACAGTTACTATTAGTGCCGAATCAGAAGGTGCAGAGCAGACTTCTTTTAAATTAAGTGCCGCTGCCACAGATAGTGACGGTAGCATTGCCTCTTACAGTTGGACATCTGATGCTAGTTTTGACTTTGTACAAAGTGATGGATTAACGAGTGCTGAAGCTACTTTTCAAACACCCGATATAGACGCTGATACAACGGTTAATTTCACTGTCACTGTAACCGATAACGATGGGGCAACAGCTTCAGCAAAGCATAGTGTTATATTTAAACGAAATGTATCAACAGTGACAATTACCGGGATAGTAACGGATCAGCCAATTGCTAATGCAGAGTTAGAGATTAATGTTGGTAGTGACGTCTTTTCGGTCAATGCAGATCAAACTGGTCGCTATACGATAGAGCTTGTTGTGGACGAATCTGCAAGTGATAAGCTTGTGCTGGTTAAAGCAAAAGGTCTTGATAGCACCAACCCTGGGGTTGTTTTTGTTTCACAGCTAAGCTCAATTCAAGCGTTATTGGAACAGGCTGGTGAGGATAATACGCTTGATAGTGAAGACAACTTTGGCGTCAACATCACGAATGTAACGACCGCAGAATATGCGCTTTTAACACGTAATAATGAAGAACCTCAATCAGTCGAAGAGCTAAACGCAGCACTGCTAAATGTTGATGCTGACGAAAAGATCTTATTGGCAACTCTCATCAAAATCATCGTGGATAATGCAGATTATGTTCTCCCTGAAGGCGTCGAAAGCACACTCGATCTTGTCAGTGACGAAGATATCGCTAAGAATTTTGAAGATGAAGTAAATGAGAAAGATCCAGATCTCATTGAAGAGACGAAAGAAGAAATTAAAAAAGATGAAAACTTAGTTTCTGATAGCGATGAGCCTATTGTCGGTGATTTTATAGTTAACTCACCTCGTTATTATAACAATGATGCATATCACCTTGTTCTGGCAAGTGACGGTACGGGTGAACTTAATGCAAATACAAGCTCAACACTGACAATGAGTAAAGAATCAGGGGTGTATACCTTAGCACTAGCAAATAGTGTAGTGACTTACACTGATGAATATAACGATGGCAATGAATCTTATATTGGGCAAACAAAATTAACAGATATTAGTTTTCAAGTTTTAGCAGAAAATGAGGTTTTCAGAACGATTGAAGTGACTCAAACCACACAAAGAACATTGGACTACCAAAATGGTAGTGAACCCGTTGTGGAACCTTCAATTACTCGAACCTATACAACTAACCTGATTGATAAAGCTAAAACAATAGCACTAAATACTACAGAGTTAACCGAAAACACATGGGTTTTAGACCTAAGAGACAATGATTATGATTCTGCGTCATCTGATGATGAACCTGAAACTTTGCGCTTTTATGCCGATGGTACAGGGGATGTAACGGGTGAGAGTACTGAGGTATTTAGTTGGGAGCTCAATGATACTAAGTTATCTATTAGTTATGATGAAAACGGTGAAACTGGGTTAATTGAGTTTTGGTTTACAAAAGCTCTCTCTGCGGGCTACCAAGTGGTTGCATTAGACACTAGTTTTGATGAGCCAAGTAATACATTAACAGGCTTAATGGTTAAAAAAGCGAATGTGACAACAACCGATGAGGATATTATTGGTCGTTGGCATGGTTTTGTTGGTACTTCTCAATCTTATGATTTGAATATTTACCCTGATGGTAGTGTCGCTATTGGTTTAGGGAACTCAAGTTTCCAAGGTCATATTGAAGATGGCAACTTCTCTAGAAAACGCTTTTATTCAGAAACATATGGTCTTGTTTCAAGTTGTGATGGCTTTGCTGATGACTGTTACCTTGAAAGTGAAATGCAACATGAATTCATTAATATCGTTGGTAGCACCTACTACATAATTAGAACGCTAACTTATTACACTATGGCTGGTGAGGCATATGATGAAGTTAAATCGGTATTCATTTATGAATATAGTAAAGACTTGTCATACTCAGCTTTTACTGAAGAGCTATTAGATGGTGCGATTTCTCTTTACAAAGATGATGGCTCAACAGATGCTATTTACATTCAATACAATGATTTAGGTGAAGTGGAGTATGTTGTCCGTTTTGATGGTGTTGAGCATATAGCAACGTTCAATGATGGCGTATTAAGCTATCAAGTTGATGGCAATACGTGGTTTGTTGAGCTGGTTTCTGCGGATGAAAATGCTGTTACTATTTGCCGATATCAGCAAGGAAGCAGTTGTTCAGCTGATACGCAGATTAGCTACTTACCTAAGCGCCCTAAAGTAACGTTAACAGTAAACCCATCTCAGAATGGTAGTCTCTCACCTAGCAGTCAAACTTCGTATTGGTACCAATACGCGTCTTTCGTAATTAGCCCAGATGAAGGGTATGTTGTTGACGAAATTACAGGATGCGAAGGATATATTGAAGGAGATTATTACCTTGTCTATACCACAGGTGCTGATTGCGAAATTACAGCAACATTTAAACCTGCATTATTAGCCGCTGGCGAGTATATTCTAAATAATAGTGATTTATATAATGCACCAGCCTTGGGCTTATTACTAAATGCGGATAACACTGGCGCTGTAACTCTCAACGGTAGTTCAAATATCAACTGGTATGAAGTTGATGATCACATTGAGTTATCACCTATCGATAGTATTGTCGTGGAAGAATATACCTCTTTCCCTGATGGCATGACTGAGGTTCAGTATCGCACGGAGATTAGTTACGCTGAATTAATGCCAATGGCAGAAAAAGGGCTTAATTGGCATTGGCTAACAGTTGAATATAGCTATTATGAGAATGACGTTTTAGTGAATACCAGCACTGAAAGTTCCAATGTTTATGCATTTTCTGATGGCGATGAAATTGCCGTTGTTAGTGATGATGTCGTAGGGCAATGGGCTGTAAGCGCTGAACAAGGAGGAGTGCTATTAAATATGCAGATCAATGCTGATGGAACAGGCTCTTACATAGATATTTTGAGTGATGAGCAAGATACGTTTAGTTGGCAGATCATTGATAGCAATTTAGTACTTAATCACAGCAGTGATAATTCAACAGATACACTCTATTTTACTAAAAACATCAACGTTGGTTACCAATTTTTAGATAAGGGTAATGATAACGAGGGGGACTATGTTGATGCAGGCATGTTTGTTAAACGTAATGAAGTAGCCATTAATGCAAGTAATTTTTCTGGTCGTCATCAGTTCAGAGAGGGTCATGATATTGATTCGCATTGGGCTGAAATCCAAATTTATGACGATGGTGAAATCTTCTTTACCTTTGGAACAAGTTCATATCAAGGAAGCTTTATTAATAACCGCTATATTAGAAGGCTTTATGTAGATACTAGCTCAGGAAGTTGGGAAACAACTGATTTCTGTGATACTAGCTTGGATACATGTTTCCTTTATGGTGAGTTTGTTTACAAGCTAATTGCTATTGATGAAGCCCGTTATTTTGTCGAGCGTACTGTGGCGTTTGATGATAATGGTACTGGGATGCTAGAAAAATCATCTGCACATCTATATGTACATGATTATGCTAGTTCAACAGCAGTTGATAAATTCTACGACTACGACTTATATAGCTTCACTTTATATGAGAGCGATGGCACAACATGGTCATTAAGTGAGCAGGATTATAATGAAGATAGTCAGTCTTATGAATACTCACTGACGATTGGAGAGCAAAGTATCACGGGGGTTCAATTGGTTGATGGTAAATTGTCATTTATTGAAAATGGCCAAGACACGCTGCTTGAGCTTATCAGTAACAATCGCACCGAACTCGTTTTCTGTAAGTATTTAGCAGGCAATAGTTGTCAGTCACAAGATCAAGTTTCCCTTTCTATGAGCAATTAAACTTGTCGTAAATTGTGCAACCTAAAACAGCCACATTTGTGGCTGTTTTTATTTTTTAGATTAAATATTCTAAAAAATGTCTATAACGATCTTAAAATTATCCAATATATCTTGCTGGTTTACATAAAAACGCAAATATTCCCTGCTAATTGGATTAAAATCCTCGCCAATATTCTCAACGTATTAAGGCGAGATCGAAATGACTACATTAAACAACCAGAACCTTCTACAACTTCGTTTTGTAAGCCAAGCGCACATTGACGCAGTTAAGCCTTCTTTTGCTAACCTACCTGCTAACCCATACGCAGATGGTGAATTTCGTAAGCGTCGTTATTCAGTAATCAAAGTTGTTGATGGTGAATTAAAACTACAACCAACAAAAGCATTCGTGCAAGATGACTCAATCAATACCTTCCAAGGTAATGTTGAGCGTACCTATGAAAATCTAGAAGATAGCTTATTAGCGACTGATGGTATGAAGCAAATCGTGAATCAGTTCCGCGATATGACGGGTATCAGCGATGATCGCGTTATTGAAATTCACCAATTCAGAATGCTTGCGATCGACAGTGACACACCCGCTGCGCCAGAAGGTGTTCACCAAGATGGTTTTGATCACGTATGCGTATGTGGTGTATCACACGAAAATCTAGAGGGTGGTGAGCTGCTTGTTTATGAACACCAACAAGCTGAGCCATGTTTCAAAATGGAAATTAAAGACGGCATGTTCGCACTGATTAATGACCGTGAAGTATGGCACAACGCTACACCAATGAATAAATTAGATGCAAGCAAAGAAGGTTACCTTGATTGCTTCGTACTAACTGCGTAAGGGTAAATCATGAACTTAACGCAATTACGTCGCCAATTCCCTGCACTTATGCAACAAGTTGCAGGACAGTCACCTATTTTCCTTGATGGTCCGGGTGGCTCGCAAGTACCACAGTCAGTGCTAAGCGCTATGAGTGCATATTTGGGTTACTTCAACTCAAACTTAGGCGGCGCATTTTTCTCAAGTGATAAAACGGTAGAGTTAATGGCAAATGCTCGCCAAGCTGCAGCCGATTTATTAAATGCGCCATCTAAAGAGCAAATCGTGTTTGGTGCAAACATGACAAGCTTAACGTTTAGCTTTAGCCGTGCCATCTCGCGTGATTGGACTGCTGATGATGAAATTATCGTCACCAATGCAGATCACTTCTCAAACGTATCATCTTGGCAGCAAGCTGCTGAAGATAAAGGCGCGACAGTAAAAACTACCCTTATCAACGAAGCTGATTGCAGCCTAGATATGGCACACTTTGAAAGCCTTTTATCTAGCAAAACAAAGCTTGTTGCTGTGACATATGCGTCGAACACGACAGGCTCAATTAATGACATTAAACGCATCGTTGAGCTTGCACATGCTGTTGGTGCGCTAGTTTATGTTGATGCCGTACATTACGCACCTCATGAGCTTGTAGACGTACAAGCACTTGATTGTGACTTCTTGGCCTGCTCTGCATATAAGTTCTTTGGTCCTCATCTTGGTATCGTCTATGGTAAACGTGAGCACCTTGAAGGTTTCACACCATATAAAGTTGAACCTGCAAAAGATGTTGCGCCAGGTCGCTGGGAAACGGGTACACAAAGCTTTGAAGCGCTAGCTGGATTAATTGCTGCTGTTGATTACATTGCTGCAATTAGTGAGCTAGATGATACTCATTCACGCCGAGAAAAATTAGCTGCTGCATTTGCTATGACTAAACAGCACGAAATGACATTAAGTAAGCACTTTTTATCTCGTTTAGCAGATTACCCACGCATCAAGTTATTTGGTATTGATGATCTAGAGCGTATAGCTTATCGCACACCGACTTTTGCTTTAACTTTTGAAGGCATCGAGCCACGTGTTGTGTCTGAATTTTTAGGTAAGCAACATATTTGTGTGTGGGATGGTAACTTCTACGCCCAAGGCTTATGTAAGCAGCTAGGTGTATTAGAAACAGGCGGCGTAGTACGTATTGGTTGTATGCATTACAACACAATTGAAGAGCTTGATAAGGTTTTTGATTTATTTGATCAATTACTAGCAGATTAAAGCTGAGTTTTAATTAAGCTATAAGCTTCAAGCCTTAAGCTATAAGCAGCCCGAGTGGGCTGCTTATTACCGCTAGGATTGTGGTTGGCCATATATTTGTTCCGCGCGGTTGAATAAGACCCACGAGGTTAAAATATACTTATCATTTGAAATTGGCTTATTACCACGGTGCGTGTGGGTAAAATAGCCCGGTGCTACGACCATAGAGCCTTGTTTTGGCGATATTTTTCGTTGTTGATAGTAGAACTCTGTTTCACCACCTTCTTCTACATCATTTAAATAGAACATAAATAACAGCACACGATGCAGAGCTTCGTTGTGGCCTGCTTGCGGATATACCTCGCTATGCCAATAAGGGTAACCACCTTTATTGATATCGTATTTCTGTGCTTGAATTGGACCCATGCGGAAAATTTGCTGCACGAGTAATGGCAATTGTGGTTTGCCGACTTCTTCAAAGTTATCCTGTGTTAAGTCAACAGGTTTGCCCGTTTGCGGATGGTAAACCTTTAAACCAAAGGCACCAATCATCATAAAAATATGCTCTTCAAGGTATTTGAAGACGTAACCCGCAGTCGTTTGTTGAATATGCTTTAGTTGCTCAGCGTATTCGGGGTGGTTATTAAGGTATAAATCGCGGCTGTCTTTTTTCGCTAAATCTACTCCGCCTGAGGTAATGCCTTGTTTTAAATGCGGGCTTTGTTCAAATACCGTGATAAAGTTGTCGCAAAATTCTTTGCTGAGGGCGTTTTCGTATACGCGAATAAAGTCCGTCATGAGCTACCTTTAGTTTATATTTTTTATAGGGTTACTATGTTTACTGAAACTATCACACCACGCTTTAGCGAAACAGATGTGCTAGGGCACATCAACAATACCGTACTCCCTGTATGGTTTGAAGCCGCCCGAGCGCCTATTTTCAGGTTTTTTACGCCCGATTTAAACCCTTATGAGTGGAAACTGATCATTGCTAAGGTTGAAGTAAGCTTTGTGGGTGAGTTGTTTTATGGTCACGATGTCACAGTGAAAACCAGTGTTGAGCACATCGGCTCTAGTTCATTTGTACTGCGCCAAGAGGCTTGGCAGCAAGATAACTGCTGTGCCGTTGGTAAAACCGTACTAGTACGTTATGACTTTGCAAATAAATGTTCGCAAAAACTCAATGAGCAAGAAAGGGCTGACCTTACAGCGCATTTAATCACTGAGTAATACCCCATTTTTTGCCGACATTTATGAACGCTTGGGGTAAAATGCGCCTTCATTATTTTGACTGAGTAATTTTGGGTTACACGCAATGCTGTTAATGATCGACAATTATGATTCGTTTACATACAACCTAGTGCAATATTTTCAGCGCTTAGACCAAGATGTATTAGTTAAACGAAATGATGAGATCAGCATTGCTGAGATTAAGCAGCTTAACCCAGAGCACATCGTACTATCGCCTGGGCCATGTTCACCAAACGAAGCGGGTATTTCTTTGCAAGTGGTTGAACAACTAAAAGGCCAGTTGCCAATTCTTGGTATTTGCTTAGGTCACCAAACTATTGCTCAGGCTCTAGGTGCTGATGTTATTCGTGCAAAGCAAGTGATGCATGGTAAAACCTCGTTAGTTAAGCATAGCAATCAAGGTGTGTTTAACGGTTTGGCAAATCCACTGACGGTATGTCGGTACCATTCTTTAGTGGTGGATAAACAAAGCCTGCCTAGTGACTTCACTATTACCGCATGGACAGAACAAAATTCTGATTTTGATGAAATTATGGGGATCATGCATAATGATTTAGCACTTGAAGGAGTGCAATTTCACCCCGAAGCAATTTTGACCCAACAAGGGCTTGAATTACTTGCTAACTTTTTAACTCGCTTCTAACCTTAGGCTAGTGAATTAACAAATATGACCGACAATACGCCTGTGCAAATGACCGAAGAAAACCGACAACAAAGGACTGCGATGGTGCTTAATGAGCGCGCGCACGATCTTTTGCTTGGTCACAGTTTTGCACAGCGCCAAATCGGCTATATTCACACCCTCGAAATTGATTATGGCGAATCAATGGAACAGCGAACTTTATTAGAAGTAGAAGTTGCTGCTGAGAAAAAACGTCAAAAGAGCAGTACAGCTCACCATAAATACCGTGCACAGGCGAGCAAGCAATTACACCAAGTGATTGAGGCTGCCATGCATAAGCAGCTTGAAGACATTGATTCAGTAATTCATGAAACTATAGGGATTCAAGATAGCGTACCTGCTATTTTAGATATTTTAGCTGTGCGTTCGGCCTCAGTAGGTCGACTAGAGCCGTTAGTTAAAGATTTGAGTTGGTTAGGTCGTGAGCTCGTTGCGTTTGTGAATTTACCTTTCTATCGAAAACAACGTAATAAACACACTTCAGTTCAAGTCGATAACCCACTGTTAGCGCTACGCTACATTGGTTTAGATAACTTAAAGTTTGTCGTGCCAACCTTTGCGGTACGTCATTGGATGCCACACAGTACAGAGCCATTTCCACTACTAAAGCGTCGACTTCGTGATAACTCAATGGCGTGTGCCATTGCTGCTCAAGAACTTGCTAAATTAAATGGTGTAAATGAGGTGCACGCGTTTACCTTAGGTATGCTACTCGACGTGGGTAAGATAGCGCTAGTGCGTATATACCTTCGTATTTTTGAGTTAGTTTGGCAGCGCCAAGTAACGAAAGCCCGTGATGAGCAAAAGAAAGATCTACACACAGCTTTATTAGAGCTAAAACCGGATCCTTTATTTTTAAGCACCTTGCTAAATAAGCAGTCGATGAAGGTAACAGCCACCGTAATTGAGAAAATGGCTTTTAGGTATTTGCCATTTAATGCGGTAATGCAGCAGTTAACTACACCTTTAGCTAAAAACGATGAGTATTTGCCGCTTACCAAGGTGATTTTAAAAGCACGTTGTTACGCTCAGTATTTAAGTTTAAATGAGCATCAACTAGTCGAAAATGACGAAACTGAACGTTGGTTTGCACACTTCGATTTCACTAAAGAAGAGCTTGATCAGCTAGCAAAATGCAATTTTGATCGCTTTCATATTCAAATTAATTAAAAAAATTGTTAATTTTTTTGCGACTATTCATTCATTGTTTATCAATCCGCAGTGACAAATTTTTTCTCTTTAGCCTCTGCTTGGCTCACTAGCCGTACGCCTTTTTGTAGTATTTAGAACAAAAAGTAGCCTTCAAATAGTTATTCACTATCCATGAAAAAATATCTCAAGCCCTTTATTTTCAAGGGCTACATGAAAGTTTTCTAAGAGACAGGACGAAAATTTTCTGGAATAATGGATGAATGAAAATTGAACCAAAGAGTAATTTTGGTGATTTTGCGCTAAGCTCAATCGGCTAAGTAAAATGGCTTAGTTTAGCTTTAGAGCGCCACCTTACTCTGAGTGTGCTTACAATTATGAGGATATAAAATGACAGTCAATCGCGAATTATTTGATCAAGTAATGGTTCCTAACTATGCACCATCAAGTGTTATTCCAGTTCGAGGCGAAGGCTCTCGCGTATGGGACCAAGAAGGTCGCGAATTTATCGATTTTGCTGGTGGTATTGCTGTTAACTGTCTTGGCCATTGTCACCCAGCTCTTGTAAGTGCATTAAAAGAGCAAGGCGAAAAAATTTGGCACTTATCAAATGTAATGACTAATGAGCCAGCGCTTCGCTTAGCTAAAAAGCTAACTGACGCAACGTTCGCTGAAAAAGTATATTTTGCTAACTCTGGTGCAGAAGCTAACGAAGCGGCACTTAAACTTGCACGCCGTTTTGCTCTTGATAACTTTGGTGAGCAAAAGTCACAAATTATCTCATTCAACAAAGGTTTCCACGGCCGTACCTTCTTCACAGTAACAGTAGGCGGTCAAGCTGCATACTCTGATGGTTTTGGTCCTAAACCTGGTGATATCGTTCACTGTGACTACAACGATTTAGCAGCATTTGAAGCGCTTATCTCAGACAGCACATGTGCAGTAATGATGGAGCCTCTGCAAGGTGAAGGCGGTATCATTTCTCCAACTGCTGAGTTTGTTGAAGGTGTTCGTGAGTTATGTACTAAGCATAATGCACTACTAATCTTTGATGAAGTACAAACAGGTGTTGGCCGTACGGGTGAGCTTTATGCTTATCAAGGTTTAAATGTAACTCCTGATATCTTAACGACTGCAAAAGCGTTAGGTGGTGGTTTCCCTATCGGTGCGATGATCACCACAACTGATATTGCTAAGCACTTAAAAGTAGGTACTCATGGTTCTACTTACGGTGGTAACCCACTTGCGTGTGCAGTAGCAGAAGCAGCATTCGACACAGTAAATACACCAGAGGTACTTAACGGCGTTAAAGAAAAGTCAGCGTTATTCCGTGAGTTACTAACTGCGATTAACGAAAAGTACAATGTATTCACTGAAATCCGTGGCGAAGGTCTATTAATTGGTGCTGTAGTAACAGAGCAATTCAAAGGTCGTGCAAAAGAGTTTTTAGTAGCTGGTACTGCAGAAGGCGTTATGTCTTTAGTTGCTGGCGCTGATGTTGTTCGTTTCACTCCGTCACTTGTAATTCCAGAAGCTGATATCCGCGAAGGTATGGCTCGTTTCGAAAAAGCAGTTGCAAAAGTCGTTAACGGCTAAACGAAACTGTCATTTCAGGGCAAGTTAAGCTTGCCCACATTTCTTAATTTACCGTTATTTATAAGGGAGCAAGCGGACTTATGATGATCCTTCGCCCAATCCAGCAAAGCGATTACCAAGCGTTAGTAAAGATTGCTGTTGAGTCAGGCCATGGCTTTACGTCTTTGCCTAATAATGAAGAGTTATTACAAAAGAAAATTGATCATTCTGTCAGCTCATTTGCAAAAGCAGCACAGCAGCCAGGTGATGAAGGTTACTTGTTTGTTCTTGAAGATAGCGAAACGGGTGAAGTTGTAGGGACTTCGGGTATTGAAGCCGCTGTTGGTTTAGATGATGCTTTTTATCATTATCATTTAAGCAAAGTAATTCATTCTTCTCGTACGCTAGACGTGTATAAAGCCGTTGATATTTTAACCCTGTGTAATGATTACACCGGTGCAACTGAGCTATGTACATTATTCTTAAAAGATGGCTACCGTAAAAACAATAACGGTAAATTGCTTTCAAAAGCGCGTTTTATGTTTATTAATCAACATAGAGAACGTTTTGCTGACACCGTAATTGCTGAAATGCGAGGTGTGTCAGACGAAAGCGGCGAAAGCCCATTCTGGCAATGGCTAGAAGAGCACTTTTTCTCAATGGACTTTCCAACGGCAGATTACTTAACGGGTATTGGTCAGAAAGTATTTATTGCTGAGTTAATGCCTAAATACCCAATTTACGTCAACTTACTGAGCAAAGATGCACAAGCTGTGATTGGTCAAGTACATGACAACACACGCCCTGCGATTGAACTATTAAAGAGCGAAGGTTTTACCTTTAATGGTTATGTAGACATTTTTGATGCAGGCCCAACTGTTGAAGCAAAAGTAGATAACATTGCTACAGTCAGAAATGCCCACACAGTTAAAGTTGAAATTGGTGAAAGCCAAGGCGACACCACGGTATTGTTAGCAAATGATAAAATTGCTGATTTTAGAGCAACCGTGACTCAAGTTAGCCTATCATGTGATGCCGATAGCATCACAATCTCAAGTGAATTAGCAAAAGCACTTCACTTAGAAGCGGGTGATTCAGTATCACTTGCAGAACTATAGAATTCAGGAGACATATTAATGACTCATGCAGCGCAATTTATTAATGGTCAATGGCAAGCAGGCCTTGGTCATACTTTTCAGTCTGTAAACCCAGCAAATAACGATGTAATCTGGCAAGCAAACACTGCCACCGCAGAACAAGTAGACGGCGCAGTCGCTGCTGCACGTGAAGCGTTTTACAGCTGGGCTGATAAAACATTTGCAGAGCGTTTAGCGATTGTAAAAACATTCGCAGAAACGCTTAAAGAGCACAGCGAAGAATTAGCGATTGCTATCGCACAAGAAACCGGTAAACCACTTTGGGAAACACGCACTGAAGCAGGTGCGATGGTGGGTAAAATTGCTATCTCTGAAAAAGCATTTTTAGAGCGTACAGGCGATGTTGAAAATCCAATGCCACAAGGTCGCGCGATGATCCGCCACAAGCCTCATGGTGTTGTCGCTGTGTTTGGCCCTTATAACTTCCCTGGTCACTTACCAAATGGTCACATTGTACCTGCACTATTAGCAGGCAATACCGTGGTATTTAAACCGTCTGAGCTAACGCCAGCAGTTGCTGAGTTAACGTTAAAATTATGGCAAAAGGCGGGTCTCCCTGCAGGTGTTATCAACCTTGTGCAAGGTGAAGTAGAAACGGGTAAAGCGCTTGCATCTCATAAAGGGATCGACGGTTTATTCTTTACTGGCTCTTCGCGCACTGGTCATATTTTACATGAACAGTTTGCTGGTCAACCGGGTAAAATCTTAGCTTTAGAAATGGGTGGTAATAACCCGCTTATCGTTACTGATGTTGCTGACACTAAAGCGGCTATCCACGATATTATTCAATCAGCGTTTATCTCTACAGGTCAACGTTGTACGTGTGCGCGTAAGTTATTCTTACCTGCAGGCGAGCAAGGAGATGCCATCTTAGCGGGTCTTATTAAAGCAACTAAAGCTATTAAAGTAGGTGACTACGACGCAGAAGAGCAACCTTTCATCGGGTCAATGATTTCTTCAGCAGCAGCAGCTGGTATGGTCACAGCACAACAGCAACTTGTTGAGCTTGGCGCTGAAGTGTTAGTTGAGCTAACGCACAAAGAAAATACCGGCTTTGTGACACCGGGTATTTTAGAGTGTACAAATGTCGCTAACTTCCCAGACGAAGAGCACTTTGGACCACTGCTTAAAGTATTCCGCTTCACTGATTTTGATGCCGCTATTGATAAAGCGAATGACACAAGCTTTGGTTTATCAGCTGGTTTATTAAGCGACAGCGCAGCAGATTACGACCATTTCCTTCGTCGTATTCGCGCAGGTATCGTAAACTGGAACCGTCCTATCACAGGTGCATCAAGTGCAGCACCATTTGGTGGTATTGGTGCATCAGGTAACCACAGAGCAAGCGCATATTATGCTGCTGACTATTGTGCATACCCTGTCGCTTCGGTAGAGCTTGAAAAAGTAGCAATGCCAGCGACATTAAGCCCAGGCTTAAAAATCGATTAATAATCGTAAATTATTATAAAAAGCAGCTTCGGCTGCTTTTTTTGTATGAGATGCTTGGCAAAGGTAGCAATTAAAAGCGCTTTCTGCTTAAATCTAAAGAGATAGTTTTTTATTAGGTGTGCAGTCGTATGGTTTTAGATAGGCAAGGGTACGATGATCTTGTCATGTATCTCACTCAAAATTTAGCGCTTTTTGAGAAGCCGGGTCAAATTAAACCAGGAGCTCCAACAGTGTTAGAGCTGATTGAAGACGTGATAGCAGAAAATGTCATGTTACTTTGCGAGCAACACACAGAGCTTAATACTGAACAACGCAGCCAAATTGTTCGCGAAGTCGACGGTATCGTATATGACTTACAAGAAGTGCTGAGCAGCGTTACAAATCACACAGTAACCGTTGAACAACACGCGTTTATTGATGAGTTTGCTGGATTAGTAAAAAACTTATTCGATAGTGCTGTTGTAGAAAGTGCCTAACTTATAAAGCACAACACAATTTCTAGTCTTTAAGCGAGCAGCTCAAAGTTAGCAACTCGCTTTCCTTTAAAGCTCACCTCTTATCCCTTGCATCTGTGTGTGACTTGCTTACAATCAAGCAAAATAACTTTAAGAGATAAAGCACATGCAAGCGAATGTAAAATGGGTAGAAGGCGATACGTTTATTGGCCTTTCAAATTCAGGTCACAATGTAGTTTTTGATGCAGGTAGCGATAGCGCTGCGCCAAGCCCAATGGAAATGGTTTTAATGTCAGCGGGTTGTTGTTCATCTGTTGATGTTGTTAGTATTTTAAAAAAAGCAAAACAGTCATTTTCTGATGTGCAAGTTAAGCTATCTGCAGAGCGTGCTGAGTCAGCACCTCGCGTGTTTACCAAGATTAATCTACACTTTGTGGTTACCGGTGATAATGTCTCTGAAAAGCACCTTGCAAGAGCGGTACAATTATCTGCTGAAAAGTATTGTTCTGTAGCCTTAATGCTTGATAAGACAGTAGAAATTACGCATAGTCATGAAGTTGTGCAAGAACAGGTAAAATAACGCTTTTTCCGAGCAGGAAATTCGTATAAAATCCGCGAACTTTTATTTCTGCTGGTGCAGGTTTCACTCGTTTTAAGGTTGGTTTAGCATGAATAAACCCTTCGATAAAATTAAGCTTCATGGCTTTAATAACTTAACTAAGAGCTTAAGTTTTAGTATTTACGATATTTGTTACGCAAAGACGGAACAACAGCGTAAAGAATATATTGAATATATCGACGAACAGTACAGTGCTGATCGCCTTACCGATATTTTAGGTGAAGTTGTGGATATTATTGGCGCAAACATTCTAAATGTTTCTCGCCAAGATTATGATCCGCAAGGCGCCAGCGTAACAATCTTGATCTCTGAAGAGCCAATTGAGCAACAAACAACGTATGACGTTGATGAAGCGCCGGGTCCTCTTCCTGAAACAGTGGTAGCACACTTAGACAAGAGCCACATTTGTGTTCACACATACCCAGAAGCACACCCTGATGATGGTATTTGTACGTTCCGTGCTGATATCGAAGTATCAACGTGTGGCATTATTTCGCCATTAAAAGCGTTAAACTTCTTAATTCACAGCCTTGAGTCTGATGTTGTAACAATTGACTACCGCGTACGTGGTTTTACTCGTGACGTTGATGGTGTAAAACACTATATCGATCACGCGATTAACTCAATTCAGAACTATATGACTGAAGATACCAAAGAAGCGTACCAAATGATGGACGTGAACGTGTATCAAGAGAACTTGTTCCACACGAAGATGATGTTAAAAGAAACTGACTTGAATACTTACCTATTCGGTGTTTCTACAGCAGATCTTTCGGAAGAAGAAGAAGAAGTTATCTACTCTAAGCTGACTCGCGAGATGCAAGAAATCTTCTACGGTCGCAACTTACCAGACACTGAGTAAGTCACTATAGCTTTAAAAAACGGCGCGTAATGTAAGTTACGCGCCGTTTTTTTATGCCTCATTGACTGCACTCATCTGTACTTATATGCTGATTAAAAGGCCAATTTAAGGATAGATATGTCAGTTGTTCTCTCGCAGTCAGTATTTTTAGCAGAGCAAGTTCGTAACCATGAAGGACCAGCTGCTAAGCGCTCTGGCGTAAGCTTGTATGAGCTTATGGAGCGAGCAGGGCTGGCGACTTATCAGCAAGCTATCAGCTATTTTCCTAAAGCAAGTACATTCGTTGTGTTAGCGGGCGTTGGTAACAATGCCGGTGATGGTTATGTTGTTGCTCGCTTAGCTAAACAAGCGGGCAAACAGGTTACGGTTATTGCAGCAATATCTGATAAACCGCTCAAAGGTGATGCGCTCAGTGCTCAGCAAGCTTGGCTTGACGCCGGAGGGGCAATAACCGCTGATGCCAGTGCTATTGAGCAAGCAGATATCATTATTGATGGCCTGCTTGGTACGGGTATTCAAAGCGCGGTGCGCGAGCCTTTTTCACAGCTGATTAAAGCTGCCAACGAAAGCCAAGTGCCGATAGTTGCTATTGATCTACCCTCAGGTATTCATGCCGACACAGGTGTCATACAAGGAGTCGCAATAAAAGCCGCGCTTACTGTGACTTTTGTGGGGATTAAACAAGGTTTAGTGACAGGGCAAGGTAGAGCGCATGCAGGGACATTAGAGTTTAATGATTTAGGTATTGAAGATGCCTTTTTAAAACAGACATCACCCACGGCTGAGCTTATCAATTATCAGAGCCAAGCTAGGCTTCCTAAGCGCGATAACAACAGCCATAAAGCCAGCCATGGTAAATTGCTGTGTGTTGGTGGTAATGCTGGCACTGCAGGCGCTATTCGTTTAACCGCAGAGGCTGCGCTTCGCAGCGGTGCGGGCATGGTCAAAGTGTATACCCATAGTAGCTCTATTCTACCTGTGAGTATTGGCCGGCCAGAGCTAATGGTGACAGATACAAACCTGATTAGCGCCCTAGAGTGGGCAACCTGTGTTGCTATTGGCCCAGGGCTTGGCCAAGACACTTGGTCGGAAACAACCTTTGAAGCAGTAATGCAGTATTGCTTTACTAATAACAAGCCTCTGGTTATTGATGCTGATGCACTTAATTTAATGGCTCAGCATGCTTCGTCATTCCCATTAGCTAATACCGTTATCACACCACACCCCGGTGAGGCAGCAAGGTTACTTAATTGTCGCGCTAGCGATATTGAAGAAAATCGCTTTCATGCAGTAAAGCAGCTCGCACGAAGCTATACCACTACTTGTGTACTCAAAGGTGCTGGCAGTTTAATTGCTGATAATAACCAAACATGGGTGTGTACAGATGGAAATCCTGCACTTGCGGTTGGCGGCAGTGGCGATGTATTAACAGGTATCATAGTGGCATTGATCGCACAGGGGCTTACTCCTCAGCAAGCAGCTTGCTTGGGCGTAATCTTACATGCAAAAGCCGGAGATATTGCCGCAGAACGTGAAGGCGAAAGAGGCATGTTACCGAGTGATTTATTTATCGTTGTAAGGAGGTTGATAAAAGAGTTGGCAAGTAGCACTAATTAGGGTCTGTAAGGCGAAATGTTTCGCCTTAGTCTAACACTATCCTAGCTTGAACAAGCCAGTATTGAGTGAGCATTTTCATTGAATCAACTAAATCATAATAGCTAGAAGGCTTGGTCATAAAGGCGTTCGTACCTAAGCTATAACATTGCTTAATGTCAATTTCTGAATCAGAAGTTGTAAAAATAATGATGGGGATATGGCGGTAAAGCTCCGATTTTTTTAGTTCAACTAGCGCTTCTTTTCCACCCTTTCGTGGCATGTTTAGATCTAACAGAATAAGGCTAGGTAGAATTTTGTTTTTATCGAGCGACTCAAGTAATTGCATGCCGTCATCAACAAATTGAATTTTATTTTCATCGACATTGTTTTCAACAAGGGCATCTCGGATGAGCTCTTGATCATCGAGATCATCATCCGCAACTAAAATATAGCTCACAGAGCGTAATTTTTTGGTAAATAATTTGTCGTTAAACATTACTAGCTCCTGATTTCATCAAATGTAGCTCACCTATTCCATGTAGATACTTTTTAATAAAAACAACAAATTAAATAATTAGTTACTTGAGTAGTATATACTTTAGTTAAGCAAGTGTTATATTAACTTTCTTATACCCATAATACAAACATAAGTTTATTAATAATCTAATGTCATTAAATCATACTAGTACGAACAGAGTGACAGCTCTACGCGAAAATTTGAACCTTTCTCAACAAGAGTTTGCCGATAAAATAGGTATAACTCAGGGGGCGTTATCACAGTTGGAGGCTGGCAAGTCGACCCTGTCTCTCAGTACTATCACTAAAATCAGCCAAGTGTTTAATGTCGATTGTAACTGGCTTATTTTAGGTATTGAGGGGTATGATGAATCGAACTTTCAGAGTTATCAAAAAGCCTTAGAGACTTCATTTATCCCACTTGTTAATGAAGAAGCTCACGCTGGATATATAGAACAGTGTAGTGATGAAGGCTATATTAAAACTCTGGATGTTTATAAAATCCCAGGGTTTGAAAATGGTAATTATCGTCTATTCGAAGTTGAAGGCGATAGTATGATGCCAACTATCCGCCCTAGAGAAACGCTGATCACTGAGCAGGTCAAGGATATTAAGCAGTTAGAGAATGGTTCGGTATGTGTTGTTGTCACTAAAGATGGCATTGTAGCTAAACGTCTCTTTAGCCATAACACAGACCCTATCAGTTACTTATTTAAGAGTGATAACCCTGAGTACAAAACATATTCAATTCAGGGAAGTGATATTCTAGAAATCTGGCGTGTAAAAGCAAAAATAAGTTCAATAACAGATCAAGATTCACAGATTCAAAGTCAGCGTTTCCAGTCTATTGAAAATGAAATTAGACAACTTAAAGAGCATATTAGTAGACTGTTACCGCCACAATCGTAGCGGTAACAACTAAAGCTGACTTAGTTTTATGTCTCTTAGTGGTAAGTTAACGTAAAACTGAGAGCCTTCATTGATATTTGCTTCTGCTGTAATTGTTCCATGGTGCCGTTCTACTATTTTCTTACAAATAGCCAAGCCTAACCCTGTTCCTTCGTATGCTTGTTTAGAGTGAACCCGTTCAAAAAGGTTAAAGATTCTGTCTTTAAACTCGTTATTAAAACCTATTCCATTATCAATGACAGCGATAACAATATGCTCGTCTGTTCGCTCAACTGACTTAATCCCTATGATGGGTGGTTGATGTGGGTGACTAAATTTAAGCGCATTAAGAATTAAGTTTTGAAATAAACGCTGGATTTGTCGTTTATCACCATAGATTTCACCGATATCTTCTATATGAAACATCGCTGACTTATCAGCTATAATTAGCTCAAGGTCATCAAGAATATCATCAAAAACATCTTGTGCTGAAAAGCTACGAAACTCTTCGCCTTTTCGATTGATTCTAGAAAAGCTCAATACTCCTTTGATAAGTTTTTGCATTCTTTCAGCAGAGTCCATCATACGTGAGATATAAGAAGCGTTTCTTTCCCCAATTAGTTCTTTAGAGTTTTGTAGGCGATCGCCGAACATCTGTATTTTTCGTAAGGGCTCCTGTAAATCATGAGACGCAACAAAAGCAAAACGTTCTAACTCTTTGTTAGACTCTTCAGATTTTCTAAGTGCGATTTCAAGGTCTAGCTCAGCCTGTTGTCGAGTGAGTATTTCCGACTTTAAAGCGGCGGTTCGCTCATTAACTTTAGTTTCTAGTAAGTCGTTTAACTTTTTAAGGCGCTCAGATTTTTCGATAACATGATTAACCAGGTGATTGCGAAACTTTATAGCGCAAGATATTTCGTTTGCCTTCCAAGGTGAGCATTTATTACGTACATTTTCTTGCCATAAACGAAACGAACTACGAGGCATAAGGCGATGACTACCGTCGTCAAGGAATTCGATTATCTTTTCAGGTTTCCCTCCCCAATTTTTTGTTTCAATCACCTCTTTACGAAACCACATAATAAATAGGTTTTCATTAGTAGAAACAGGCATAGCTAGCACGCCGCTAGCAATATTAGCAAACTTATTAAATTCAGCATTCTCATTAGATAAATGATGGTTATGATATAGAAGCTCATCTTCTAAGTGGTTGCTTTTTAACCATTCAAATAAATGGTAAATATCATCATTTGCGGGTACATCGCCAAAGCTTTCAATATCTTTTTCTAGCCGCCATGCAACACCATCAGCACTTAGCATGCTGAGTAAAGCTGGAACTTGTTTACGTAAGCCATCAATAAAAAAGACTTCTTCAGACATATGCTCTGCTATTTCTGCACTGATGGCGGTGGCTTTAGCTTCTTGAATTGCTTCGATTGATTGTGTTTTAAGGGATATAATATATGAGAGCATCAATCCCATATATTGTGCAACTTGTCGTGCTTCAAATGGGACGACATGGCTTGTATAGTGGTGACAAGCAATTAAGCCCCATAATTTACCAGCAATAATAATACTAATAGACATTGATGCTTTAACACCCATATTGCGTAAATATTGACAATGAATGGGGGATACACTTCTGATTATACATGTGCTTAAATCTACCGGCTCGTCATGTGGGTAGATTGGTGATACTTCAGCATCAACATCTGCAAGTAACCTTATAGGATTACGCAAATATAAAGCGCGTGCTTGCTTTGGAATATCTGATTCAGGAAAGTGTTGGTGTAGAAATGAGTTTAACTCATCTTTTTTGGCTTCTGCTACGACTTGGCCATTATATTCATGGTCAAACTGATAGAGCATAACGCGATCAAAACCGGTTAAGCTACGGACTTCTTCTACTGCCGTTTCGAATGATGAGCTTAGCTCTTTTTTGTCAGCTATTAGGTGAAGAGATTGCTTCATCAAGTAATTCATCGGGTCAATACTTGAGTGCTCTTTCTTTGTATCAAACTCAAGTTCAATGAGTAAATATTTATCGTTACGAGAAATAGCCCCTTTAATAGAGGTCTCAGACGACTTCCCTTTTAGCTCAATCTTGAGTGGGTTGATAGCATGAAAGTCTTTTTCAGCTTTATTTTTCTCTATGATATTAGATGTATTTGCTTCAAAGAAATTAGTTATATGTGAGCCTACTAAGCGATCTTTTTGTGTATCTAAAAGCGATAAAATATTTTCGCTGAAATAACATATTTTGAGTGTTTCAGGATCAACAACTAGCAAAAACCCATGCGGTTGGATGGAGCCTGGAATATGAATGGGTTCTTTATGACAATTGTCTAATGAGACTTTAAATGTATTGCTCAATTTATATCTCCAAGTGCTTGAGAGATTAAGCTAAATGCCTCATTTGCCCCCAATAAAATGTCATCTGTCGAGTTTGGGTATTGGTTATGATACTGTTTTAGTGCGTGGATATACTCAGCCCACTTTTGCTCCCTAAGCTCACCATAACTATAAAAAAAATGGATCCCTTCAAGCTCATTTATCCATTTATGCTTTTTAAGTGCTTTATAAATGTGACCTCCACCCATGGTGGCTCCCTCCATTACATACATCATTCCGAATGCATGGGACACATTGCAGATATTTTTTAGATCATCGTGTTTATAAAAATTAACAGATGGGGCGTCTTGAGATGCTTGTAAGTAAGCAATATCTTGATTTAACCAGCTCAGCTTACTGCGGCCAACAAGCAGTTGTTTTGTGGTACTAAAGGTTGATATAGCACCCTCCATAATAGAGTAGCTACTATGCATTGCGATTAAAATTTTTAAATACGATTGTTGGGTCATATTTTTATCGAACAATACAGCACCTAGTTGTTTTTCTACACGAGAGTGAAAGAGGTCGGTACTATTTTTTATAAAAGTATGAATATTACTTTGATCGCTGTCGCAAGCTATTTCGGTGGCGTTTGATAAAGCTGAACCCATTGTTATCCTGAACGTATTTGGTGCATTCGAGTTATAATCACACCAGTATATACTTAGGTACAAGTATGTAAAATATAAAATTAAGCAGGATTATGAAAACTACTATTTACCGAAGGTTCAAATGACTTGTCTAATTAGAAGTTCTTTGTTTATTTAAAGAGTAAGTAAATGAAAGCAAAAAACCCAGCCGGAGCTGGGTTTTTTAAGCGAAGTGCTTGGGCAATAATTACATCATGCCGCCCATACCACCCATGCCGCCCATGCCGCCCATATCTGGAGCAGCTGGCTCATCTTTCGGGATTTCAGCAACCATTGCTTCAGTTGTGATCATAAGACCCGCGATTGAAGCTGCGTACTGTAGTGCAGAACGCGTTACTTTAGTTGGGTCTAAGATACCCATTTCGATCATGTCGTTGTACTCGCCTGATGCTGCGTTGTAACCGTAGTTACCTTCACCGCCTTTTACTGAGTTAACAACAACAGATGCTTCGTCACCTGCGTTAGTTACGATTTGACGAAGTGGTGCTTCCATCGCACGTAGTGCAACTTTAATACCGTGGCTTTGGTCTTCGTTGTCGCCAGCAAGTTCAACAAGTTTGCTTGCTACGCGAACTAGTGCAACACCACCACCTGGTACAACACCTTCTTCAACCGCTGCGCGAGTTGCGTGTAGTGCATCTTCAACGCGGTCTTTTTTCTCTTTCATTTCGATTTCAGTTGCTGCGCCAACTTTGATTACTGCAACACCGCCAGCTAGTTTAGCCATACGCTCTTGTAGTTTCTCTTTATCGTAGTCAGACGTCGCTTCTTCGATTTGTGCTTTGATTTGTGCAACACGACCATTGATGCCGTCTTCTTCGCCTGCACCATCGATGATTGTTGTATCATCTTTAGTGATCACAACGCGCTTCGCTGTACCTAGGTCTTCGATTGTCGCTTTCTCAAGCTCTAAACCGATTTCTTCAGAAATAACAGTACCACCTGTTAACACTGCGATGTCTTGTAGCATTGCTTTACGACGGTCGCCGAAACCAGGAGCTTTAACCGCAGATACTTTAACGATACCGCGCATGTTGTTTACAACAAGTGTTGCAAGCGCTTCACCTTCAAGGTCTTCAGCAATGATAAGTAGTGGCTTGCTAGCTTTAGCAACAGCTTCTAATGTAGGTAGTAGCTCACGGATGTTAGATACTTTTTTATCTACAAGTAGAATGAATGGGTTGTCTAGCTCTACAGCGCCTTTTTCAGCGTTGTTGATGAAGTAAGGTGAAAGGTAACCGCGGTCAAACTGCATACCTTCAACTACGTCTAGTTCGTTTTCTAACGACTGACCTTCTTCAACAGTGATAACGCCTGAATCACGGCCTACTTTTTCCATTGCTTCTGCAATGATGTCACCGATTTCTTTATCAGAGTTAGCAGAAATAGTACCTACTTGTGCAATTGCTTTAGTGTCTGCACATGGAACAGAAAGTGCTTTAAGCTCTTCAACTGCTGCAGTAACTGCTTTGTCGATACCACGTTTAAGGTCCATTGGGTTCATACCCGCTGCAACTGCTTTTAAGCCTTCGTTTACGATAGCTTGCGCTAATACTGTTGCAGTTGTTGTACCGTCACCTGCAGCGTCATTCGCTTTCGACGCTACTTCTTTAACCATTTGTGCGCCCATGTTTTCGAACTTGTCTTCAAGCTCGATCTCTTTAGCTACAGATACACCGTCTTTAGTGATTACTGGCGCGCCGAATGATTTGTCTAATACAACGTTACGGCCTTTAGGACCTAAAGTTACTCTTACTGCGTTTGCTAAAATATTTACGCCAGTTAGCATTTTGCCACGTGCGTCACCTGCAAAAAGTACTTCTTTTGCTGCCATGATTAAATTCCTCTTAAATTCTGTAAACGGGTTGCTAAACGAAAAGTAGGATTAGCCTACAATGCCTAGAATGTTATCTTCACGCATGATCAGGTACTCTTGACCTTCGATCTTTTCAGCTTTTTCAACATAAGAGCCGAACAGCACAGTGTCACCGGCCTTAACTTCTAATGCTCTTACTTCACCGTTGTCTAAAACACGGCCATTACCAACAGCGATAACTTCTCCGCGAGTTGATTTTTCAGCTGCAGAGCCAGTTAATACAATACCGCCAGCAGACTTAGTTTCTTCTTCTAGACGCTTAACGATGACGCGATCATGTAAAGGACGAATGTTCATTTATTTAGTTCTCCTAACAGTTTCTGAACAGTACAGAAAAAATCTTGTGTTATTGCAGGGGAGTGCTAAAGCCACCCGTTGCGTTTCATTGCATTCATTAATGGGGGTGGCTTAAAAAAATCCAAGTACAAAAATTAAAAAATTTTAATCTTTTCGCTCAAATTCACCATCAATAGTTGTAGGTTGATGGTTTGGCTCTTCATGAGTGGTTGTTTTACTATGATATTGGAAGTGTGCAGAGCCTTGATTTGCCTGCGAACTCATACGTACAGTCGCTTGGCTGGCAAGGCCTGCAGCCAGTTTGTTGCGGATTGCTGGCGTAAGTAGTAAAAAGCCAAAAAAGTCAGTCATGATGCCTGGTGTCATTAATAAAACACCGGCGATAATGACACATAATCCAGTAAATAATTCTTTTGCAGGCATTTGCCCTTGTGCCATTTGTAATTGCACGTTTTGAATCGCGCCCATACCTTGCTGCTTCACTAATTTTGCACCGACAATAGCGGTCACAATTACAAGCGCTATGGTGGCAAAGCCGCCGATCACTTCACTCACTTGGATGAGTAACGCGATCTCCACAATCGGCACTAAAATAAATAACAAAAACAAAAATCTAAACATAACGCTCTCTAAAAAATGTCATTCTCTTTCGAGTCAGTGAAATATAAATTGGGGTGAGCAGGTCATTTTTCAAGACGGAACCTAGGATCACCTTGCTCGCTACACATTATAGTTACTATCGGATACTATGGTGCGACTCACGTAATCAAATAAAGGTTCCTTATGACTACGCATTTTCGACTTATTTTTACTACTTGTGCAAATGAGGCTGAAGCCCGTCAGTTGGCACAACATCTAGTTAAAGAAAAGCTAGCTGCTTGTGTGAACATTTTGCCTACTATTGAATCTATTTACATGTGGGAAGGCGAGGTGACTCAAGCTATTGAGAGTAAGTTACTGATCAAAACTAAGTCAGAAAAAATGAATGAGGTGATCCAAACTATCAAGAAATTGCATAGTTATGAGGTGCCTGAAATTCAGGTCGTTGATGTGGCTACAGGCAATTTAGCCTATTTTAATTGGATGGATGAGGTACTTAATTAATGCGATCGTTCCTTTTATTACTTTGTGCATTGTGGCTAATGCCAGCAAGCGCGAGTAATAACAATTTACTTGGAAATCTACTACAACCTGCGGAGCAAACATTTCTCCCAGTTGATCAGGCTTTTGTTTTCGATTTTGACCAGCAAGGCAAAACCTTATTTATTGGCTGGGATATAGCGCCTGATTATTACCTTTATAAAAAGAAAGTCGAAATTATTGCCAAAGGCGCAGATATTGAAATTCCTGATCTTGGCAAGGGCGTGATTATTGAAGATGAATTTTTTGGTAAGACCGAGGTATTCTTTGATTCGTTAAGTGTGGTTTCTAAGCTTAGTAACGTCACAGAAGGTGCGGTTGTTAAAGTGCGTTTTCAAGGCTGTGCTGAGGCGGGGTTATGTTATCCGCCAGAAGTTAGAACCATTCCTTTATCTGTGATTGCAGGTGAGCAAGTATCACAGGCTGCAGATGCGGGGAATGCATTGGCTGCATTAACACAAGCAGCCGATACTAATGAAGCGTCATCAGCCCCTTCTCAAGAAGTTTCAAAACCAGCTGGTGAGCAGTCATATACCGATAAGCTGGCATCGCAAGGTTTACTAACTAACCTAGTAATCTTCTTTTTAGTTGGTGTTGGTCTTGCCTTTACGCCATGCGTATTCCCAATGTTTCCGATTTTGTCGAGCCTTATAGCGGGTCAGCAGAATTTATCGACTAAAAAAGCGTTCTCGCTGTCGTTTGTATATGTACAAGGTATGGCCGTTACTTACGCAGCACTGGGCTTAGTGGTTGCATCATTAGGTGGGCAAGTACAAGGGTATTTACAGCATCCTACTGTACTAATTAGCTTTAGTATCTTATTTGTATTATTGGCAATGTCGATGTTTGGCTGGTACGAAATCAAATTACCTAGCGGTATGATGAATAAGCTCACTCAGGTTAGTAACCAGCAAAAAGGCGGCAACTATGTTGGCGTATTTATGATGGGTGTACTGTCTGGTTTGATTGCCTCACCGTGTACAACAGCACCATTGTCTGCTGCTTTACTTTATGTGGCGCAAAGTGGTGACTATCTTGTCGGTGGTTTAACACTTTATGTGCTCAGTTTAGGCATGGGCTTACCGTTATTATTACTGGGGACTTCTGGCGGTAAGTTACTACCAAAAGCCGGTGGTTGGATGGAGCAAGTGAAAACCCTATTCGGCTTCATCATGCTAGTTGTACCACTTATTCTGCTTGAGCGTATTGTTGATATTGAAATCATCTGGTTAATGGCGGGTTTATTAGCACTTGCTACAGCGCTTTATTTACATCATTGGCAAAGTGGTCAATCACAAGGCAAGCTAAAAACAGCATTGTGGTTTGCAGCAACCTTATTGGTTGTGACTGGGGCGAGTTTAACGAAAAATTATTTTTGGCCTAGTAAAGCGGTGGTTGCTGAAGCTGCTGTACAAACACATGGTTTTAGACAAGTTGCTAATCTAAGTGAATTAAAAGAAGAAATTGCACAGGCAAGTAGCGAAGGGCGCTTAGTAATGGTCGACTTATATGCCGACTGGTGCGTTGCCTGTAAAGAGTTTGAGCACTACACGTTTCCTGACGCTAAAGTGCAAGAGCAATTTGCTCACTTTGAGTTAATCCAAATCGATTTAACCGAAAGTGATGCAAAAACAATTGAGCTTATGGAAGAATACACGGTATTTGGTTTACCAAGCATTTTGTTCTTTGATAGCCAAGGTAATGAGCTTTTAGAGCAACGGGTAACAGGCTTTTTAAATGCCAAAGACTTTGCAGAACATTTAGCAAAAGTTCGAAATAGCGCTAAATAAACGCAAACGTGCAAGAAAATAGCAAAACGCCACTCATCTGAGTGGCGTTTTTGTATCTGCATCGTAAAAAATACTTATTTTAAGTGAAAAATGGCAAATTCACTGATTGAAGCTCAATTAATCAGCAGGAAAACGCTTAGAATGACCCTGTTGTGTGCCTTGCTATGCTTGACTTTGCCACGAATAGGGAGTGATTAGACCAGTATTTTGCTGCTATTTACGTCGAAATATCTATAATAGGTGGTTAACGTGAGAAATAGTTGCTATTTTACATCAGCACGCTTAGGTTAAGCGTGGGTTTATGATGAATATGGTTAAACTGCTTACTTATAGGATATATCGCGTATTATGGCTGCAAAATTCAAACTTTTAGTTCTAAATGGGCCAAATTTAAACATGCTTGGCAAGCGTGAACCAGAAAAGTACGGTACTCAATCTCTTGATGAGATTATAGCTGAACTTAGTCAGGTTGCTGCCGGTCTCAATGTTGATTTAACGCATTTCCAAAGTAACAGTGAAGCTGCATTAATAGAACGCATTCACGATGCATGGCAAACGGTTGATGCAATTATTATCAACCCTGCTGCATTTACGCATACAAGCGTAGCCTTACGGGATGCATTACTTAGTGTAAACATTCCCTTTTACGAGGTGCATTTAACTAATGTGCATGCTCGAGAAGCATTCCGTCATCATTCGTATTTTTCGGATGTGGCACAAGGCGTCATTATTGGATTAGGAGCAATGGGTTATAAGGTGGCACTTGAAGCTGCTGTTAGCCGGTTGCAAAACACACATTAATTTTTAAATAACTAACAGGCGGGTCGTTCAATGGATATTCGCAAGATCAAAAAACTTATCGAATTAGTAGAAGAATCTGGTATTGCTGAATTAGAAATCACTGAAGGTGAAGAGTCAGTACGCATCAATCGTAACAATATGTCTGCAGCACCTGCAATGCAGTATGCACCACAACAGTTTGCAGCACCGGCGCCAGCAGCGGCACCAGCTCCAGTAGCAGATGCTCCAGCAGCAGAAGCGGCTGCTCCAGCTGCACCGACTGGCCATCAAGTTAAATCTCCTATGGTTGGCTCATTCTACTCAGCGGCTTCTCCAGAAGCAGCACCATACGTAGAAGTAGGTTCTAAAGTAAATGTTGGCGATACGTTATGTATCGTTGAAGCAATGAAGATGATGAACCAAATCGAATCTGATAAAGCAGGCACAGTAAAAGCTATCTTAGTTGAAAATGGCGAGCCAGTAGAATTCGATCAACCTTTATTCATCATTGAATAATAGCGCAACAAAAGGCCAACTCTATGTTAGATAAAGTAGTCATTGCAAACCGAGGTGAAATTGCACTTCGCGTACTGCGCGCCTGCAAAGAGCTTGGGATCAAAACTGTTGCTGTGCATTCAACGGCAGACCGTGATCTTAAGCACGTGTTACTGGCAGACGAAACAATTTGTATTGGTAAACCAGCAGCCACTGAAAGTTACTTAGATATTCCGCGCATTATTGCAGCGGCAGAAGTAACAGACGCAGTTGCTATCCACCCAGGTTATGGTTTCCTTTCTGAAAATGCAGACTTTGCTGATCAAGTTGAGCAAAGCGGCTTTGTATTTATCGGTCCTAAAGGCGACACAATTCGTTTAATGGGTGACAAAGTTTCTGCAATCGAAGCGATGCGTAAAGCCGGTGTACCTTGTGTACCAGGTTCTGATGGCCCATTAACGGCAGACAGCGAGCGCAACATTCAAATCGCTAAGCGTATTGGTTACCCTGTAATCATTAAAGCAGCAGGCGGCGGCGGTGGTCGTGGTATGCGTGTTGTTCGCAGCGAAAAAGAGCTGGTTGATTCAATCGCTCTTACTCAGCAAGAAGCTAAGCAGTTCTTCGGTAATGGTATGGTTTACATGGAAAAATTCCTTGAAAACCCACGTCACATCGAAGTTCAAGTACTTGCTGATGGCCAAGGCAACGCAGTTCACTTAGGTGAGCGTGATTGTTCAATGCAACGTCGTCACCAAAAAGTTGTTGAAGAAGCGCCAGCACCAGGTATCACAGCTGAAATGCGTAAGTTCATCGGTGACCGTTGTACTCGTGCATGTATCGAAATTGGTTATCGCGGTGCAGGTACGTTCGAATTCTTATACGAAAACGGCGAGTTCTATTTCATCGAAATGAATACCCGTATTCAGGTTGAGCACCCAGTAACAGAAATGGTCACTGGCGTTGACTTAATCAAAGAACAGCTAAAAATTGCAGCGGGTCAACCATTATCATTCACACAAGAAGATGTGGTTATTCGTGGTCATGCAATTGAGTGCCGTATTAATGCGGAAGACCCAGACACCTTTATTCCATCACCAGGTAAAATCACGCGATTCCACCCTGCTGGCGGTTTAGGTATTCGTTGGGACAGCCACATCTACGCAGATTACACAGTACCACCTCATTACGATTCAATGATTGGTAAGCTGATCTGTTACGGTGAAAACCGTGATGTAGCTATTGCTCGTTCACGCAATGCGTTAAACGAATTAGTGATCGATGGCATCAAGACCAACACACCACTGCACAAGAAAATCTTGGCAGATGAAAACTTCCAAAACGGTGGTACAAACATCCACTACCTTGAGAAGAAACTAGGTCTGTAAACAAAATTCTGTTTAAGCTAAAAAGCCGGCAACTTTGCCGGCTTTTTTTTGTCAAACTAGGCATAAGAGCGGCTCTCGCCTTACAAAATTATTCTGGTATGATTAACAAAGTAATGTGTTTTTAGTTTTTCATGAGGTAATAATGACCGACAGTGTTGGTTTTCCACTCGCTGATGAAGCAGCAACGGTTAATATGGGTAAGCAACTTGCAACCTTAATGGAGCAAGGGGCAGTCATCTATTTACATGGTGATTTAGGTGCCGGTAAAACGACATTAACCCGTGGTATCGTGCAAGGTTTCGGTCATCAAGGTAAGGTTAAGAGTCCAACTTATACACTGGTTGAGCCTTACCAATTAGCTAAAGCTGATGTCTATCACTTTGATTTATATCGCTTAGGTGATCCTGAAGAACTTGAATATATGGGAATTCGTGACTATTTTTCACCACAGGCTATTTGTGTTGTGGAATGGCCTGAAAAAGGCGGCGAATTTATTCCAACACCGGATCTTGATATCACCCTACGCTATGAAGGCGAGGCGCGTGCTATTGCAATTAACAGCTTAACCGAACGTGGTCAGGTAATTGTTCAGCAACTTAAGAGCGCGCAAGAATAAACATATAAAAATAAAGGTGTATTAGTAAAAATGGGTCGTTGTACGTTTAAACTATTAACTACTTTGATGTTATTGGTTGTGAGCCAGGTTGCGCTTGCACAAAATACTATTAATAGCGTACGTGTGTGGCCTTCACCTGACAGCACTCGTGTGGTCTTTGATTTAAACGATAAACCTGATTTCAGCTATTTCATGCTGAAAAATCCAGCTCGTTTAGTCATTGATTTAAAAAATACCGACAAACTAGATAGCTTGCCTGCTATTCCTAAAAAGCATCAGATTGTTTCAAAACTGCGTTACTCAAAACCTAAAGACAGCAAAAGTGTGCGCTTTGTTTTTGAGCTAGCCCGTGCCAGCAAACCAGTGGTATTTGCTTTACTACCTACCGAACCCTACAAGCATCGTCTAGTGGTTGACCTTGTTGATAAAACACCGAAGGCAGAGCCTGTTGTTTCGACTAACACCAGTGTGAAAAAGCGTGAGCTTCATCAAGAGCGCGATATTGTTATTGCCATTGACGCAGGTCATGGTGGTGAAGATCCTGGTTCAATTGGTCCATCGGGCACTTATGAAAAAGACATTACGCTACAAATAGCGAAGCGCTTAGAGCGAATGATTGATGCTGAAAAAGGCATGATTTCGCGTATGGTGCGCCGCAGTGACTACTTTGTAAATTTAAACACTCGAACTAGCATTGCCCGTAAGAAAAAAGCTGACTTCTTTGTGTCGATTCATGCGGATGCATTTACCAGCCCGCAGCCAAACGGTGCCTCAGTGTGGGTGCTATCACTACGCCGTGCAAATTCAGAAATTGGTAAATGGATTGAGGATAAAGAAAAACACTCGGAGCTTTTAGGTGGTGCAGCTGGGGTATTAAAAGATACCGCAAGCGAAAAATATTTAGCGCAAGCACTGCTAGATATGTCGATGGATCACTCTATGAAAACAGGCTTTAGTGTCGCGGAAGAAGTGGTCAGCGAATTACGAAAAGTGGCTAAAATGCATAAGAAACGCCCGCAAGCGGCGAGCCTTGCAGTATTAAAGTCACCAGATATTCCCTCTATTTTGGTTGAAACAGGGTTTATTTCGAATCCACGCGAAGAGCGAATGCTAAAAACGGCGCAGCATCAGGAGCGCTTAGCTAAAGCAATTTTCACCTCGATTAAAAATTACTATATGCAAAACCCGCCAGATGACTCGCTTTTCGCTAAGTTAAAGTCGCAGTTTCCGACTAAGCACAAAGTTCGCCCTGGTGAATCGTTAAGTATTTTAGCAAGCAGATATAACACCTCGGTGAGTAAGCTAAAAACGGCCAACAACTTAAAATCGAATACCTTGTTCATTGGTCAAGAGCTTGATATTCCTCAAAGCTAGTCAATTTTCGTGTTAGGAACACTATGAGTATAGAAATACTACCCGCGCGATTGGCTAACCAAATTGCTGCGGGTGAAGTGGTTGAACGCCCAGCATCCGTTGTTAAAGAGCTGGTAGAAAACAGTTTAGATGCTGGCGCAACGCGCATTCAAATAGATATTGAGCGTGGCGGTCATAAGCTTATTCGCATTCGCGATAATGGCTCTGGCATTAATAAAGATGAGCTAACATTAGCCTTGTCGCGCCATGCTACGAGTAAGCTTAAGTCACTCGATGACCTAGAGAACATCTGTTCACTTGGCTTTCGTGGTGAAGCGTTAGCATCAATTAGTTCTGTTTCTCGCTTAACCTTAAGCTCAAAGCCAAAGCAGCAAGAGGCTGCATGGCAAGCGTTTGCTGAAGGTCGCGATATGGCGGTGCAGATTAAGCCAACCGCACACCCTGATGGCACTACCATTGAGGTGAAAGACTTATTCTTTAATACCCCTGCGCGCCGTAAATTTCTTCGCACCGAGAAAACCGAGTTTTCACATATTGATGAGCTCATAAAACGCATTGCGCTGAGTCGTTTTGATGTTTCTATCACCCTGACCCATAACGGTAAAGTAGTGCGCCAATATCGTGCTAAACCAAACCCTGAGCAAGCAATAGCGCGTGTCGCTCAAGTTGCTGGTAAAGCGTTTAGTGAACAGGGGCTACATATTCAATCAGGTGAGGCCGGTTTGATGCTGCGAGGTTGGGTATTACCCGTGGGCTCAACTAATAGCACGCAATATACCTATGTGAATAATCGCATGATGCGCGATAAACTCATTCTGCATGCAATTCGCCAAGCCTTTGAAGAAGTCGCAGGCTCTGAAGAGCTACCAGGTTTTGTCATTTATATTGATATTGACCCACGTCAGGTCGATGTAAACGTGCACCCAGCAAAACATGAAGTGCGTTTTCATCAAGGCCGTTTAGTGCATGACTTTATTCTACAGGCAATAAAACAAGTGGTGGTGCCGCTTCAGCACGAAGCTGGTTTTACAGAGCATAATGACACTGCTTTTCAGCATGCTCCGTTTGATGAGGCGCACTCAAGCAGCACACAGCCAAGTTTTACTCAATCAGCGCCAACAGAGCAGTATGATTACCCTAAATCTGAATTACAGCCGACACGTTCAGCGAGTTATTCAGGGGCAACAGGAGCAGGGCGCTCTGGCGGTGGGTTTAGTAGCGACAGTCAAGGTCGCAGTAAAACATCGCACCAAGATGTCAATGCATTTTATCAAGGGATCAGCGAGCAACATGCTGCGCATTTTGACCAAGTACGCCCTGAACCAAGTGTTACAGCACCGGTTGTAGAGCAAGCAAAACTTGCCAAGCTTATTCATGTACGAGAAGGCGAGTGCGTATTTAGTGAAGACAACCAACTCTTTGCTGCGCACTTTAAGCATGCATTAGCACTCGACTGGCAAGCGCACGTAGAGCAAGCAGGTAGCCTTGATGGCAAAGCCTTGTTGTTACCTGTGCGAGTAAATGCAAGTGCTGATGATATTCGTGCTTTAAATGCTCAGCAGTCGTGGTTTACATTACTTGGTTTTGATTTAGTCATTGAAAAACAGTTTGTGATGGTGAAAAAGCTTCCGCCTTGTGTCTATTTACTTGATGTAAGTGATGCTATTGAGCGACTTATTGCTGGCTGTAAAGCCTCACCAAGTTCACTCGATGAATGGTTAGCTTGGTTAGCTCAGCAAATCCCAGCACGCTATTACGCAAGCCAAGCCTTTTTGGAGCAAGTGGCTCGGTTAGAAAATAATCCACAAACTATGCAACGTTTACGTCAAAAAGCAGTTAAAATAGAACTATCTCAGTTTTTAAACTAAGCAAGGTATTTAGGCTTGAATAACTTACCCGTCATTTTTTTAATGGGACCAACCGCTGCAGGGAAAACAGATTTAGCAATTTCTTTGTGTGAGCATTTAAACACAGAAATAATCAGTGTTGATTCAGCATTAGTCTATAAAGATATGGACATCGGCACCGCAAAGCCAAATGCCGAAGAGCTTGCTCGTGCGCCACATCACTTAATTGATATTATCGACCCAGCAGATAGTTATTCAGTGGCAGATTTTCGCCGTGATGCAATTGAAAAGATTGATCTATTTCATCAGCAAGGTAAAGTACCTGTATTGGTTGGCGGTACAATGATGTATTTTAAGTCGCTTATTGATGGCTTATCACCGTTACCAGAGGCATCACCTGAAGTACGTGCTGAACTCGAAAAGGAAGCAAAGCAGTTTGGCTGGCCACATTTGCACAAAGAACTTGTGAAAATCGATCCTGATGCAGCAAAAAAAATGAGCGAAAATGATTCGCAAAGAATTAATCGTGCATTAGAAGTGTATCGTATTACAGGTAAAACAATGACTGAGCTGCAAAAACAAAAGCAGCCTGAGCTTCCTTATACTTTCCATCAATTTGCCATTGCACCTGATGATCGCAGTGAATTACATCAGCGAATTGAGAAAAGGTTTAAAATAATGCTCGATCAGGGGTTTGAAAATGAAGTTTCATCCCTATATAAACGTAAGGATTTACACCCAGACCTGCCTTCGATTCGTTGTGTGGGTTATAGACAAATGTGGGATTACATTGCTGGCGAAATTGACTATGATGAAATGGTCTTTCGTGGTATTGCAGCCACACGGCAGTTAGCCAAGCGACAACTCACTTGGTTAAGAGGTTGGCCTGAAGTAACTTGGTTGACCACGGGTGATGAAGAAAACTTGCAACGTGTAGTAAGTTCGCTAAGCTAGTAGTAGCTGGAAGTTTTTTAGCTTTGTTAAATTAGTTCAGCTACTTAATTATAATAACACCTAGAACGAAGGAAAATAACATGGCAAAAGGCCAGTCGTTACAAGACCCATTTTTAAATGCGTTACGTCGTGAGCGCATTCCAGTATCAATCTTTTTGGTTAATGGCATTAAATTGCAGGGTAAAATCCAGTCATTTGACCAATTTGTTATTTTACTTGAAAACACCGTAAATCAAATGGTGTATAAACACGCTATTTCAACTGTTGTTCCAGCGCGTTCTGTTAACTTCCAAGGCGTTCAAGGAAGTGATGATTCAGAAGAGCAAGAATCTGGAAATTTTTAAACTTAGGAGCGTAATGCTTGTTTGACCGTTATGAAGCCGGCGAACAGGCAGTTTTAGTTCATATCGACTTACCTAAAGAGGGGGATCGCGAAGATCTTCACGAATTAGAGTTGTTGGTATCTTCTGCTGGTGTTAGTAGTTTGGCGATTGTGCAAGGCAGTCGTCAAGCACCACATCCGAAACTTTTCGTCGGGACCGGAAAAGCAGAAGAAATCGCTGAAACTGTCAAAATCCACAATGCAGATGTCATCATTTTCAACCATCAACTTAGCCCGTCACAGGAACGTAATTTAGAAAGCGTTTGCCAGTGCCGCGTTCTTGATCGTACGAGTTTGATCTTAGATATTTTTGCGCAGCGAGCGCGTACTCACGAAGGTAAGCTTCAGGTTGAGTTAGCTCAGTTACGCCACATTTCTACTCGCTTGATCCGTGGTTGGACCCACCTTGAAAGACAAAAAGGCGGGATAGGTTTACGTGGCCCAGGTGAAACCCAGCTCGAAACCGATAGACGATTACTGCGCGCAAGAATTAAAAACATTCGTGCCCGTTTAGATAAAGTGGCTGTTCAACGTGAGCAGGGACGACGTGCGCGTACGCGAAATGAAATCCCAACTGTGTCACTGGTAGGTTACACCAATGCGGGTAAATCAACGTTATTTAACCGTATTACAGACTCAGATGTGTATGCTGCTGATCAGTTATTCGCAACCCTAGATCCAACCTTACGTAAGTTGGATATCGGCGATATAGGTCCAATTATTTTAGCTGATACGGTAGGTTTTATTCGTCACTTACCACACGACCTTGTTGCAGCATTTAAAGCAACCTTAACAGAAACCCGTGAAGCTGATTTACAGCTACATGTTATCGATGTGGCAGACCCTCGTCGAAAAGAAAATATTGAGCAAGTACAGTCTGTTTTAAAAGAAATCGAAGCAGATGAAGTGCCGCAATTATTGGTTTATAACAAAATTGATGCGCTAGATGACGTTGCGCCACGTATAGATAGAAACGACGAAGGTCAGCCAGTACGAGTCTGGTTGTCGGCGCGCACAGGCGTTGGTTGTGAACTGCTAAGTGAGGCAATTAATGAGTTACTTGCCAAAAAGATGTTTGCTGATGAGCTAAAATTACCACCACAACATGGTCGTATTCGCGCAGCATTATTCAACTTAAATGCAGTTCATCAAGAGTGTTTTGATGAGCAAGGAAACTGGTTATTATCGGTACGCTTGCCAATGGCAGAATGGAATCGCTTGAAAAAAGAGATGGGACAAGACCTAGACTCTTTCGTAGTGACTGATTAAAAATCACCAGCATTTGTCTTTTTTAGTATGAGAAATGCTGTAGATTTGATAGATTTAACCTAATTCATTTAGATAACAATGGAGTATAGCTATGGCCTGGAATGAACCGGGTAATAATGGCAATGATAAAGATCCGTGGAATAATAAAGGCGGAAAAGATCAAGGCCCACCTGATTTAGACGAGGTAATGCGTAAGTTCGGCAACAAGTTTGGCGGTTTATTTGGTGGTAATAAGCCAGGTAAAAACGGCGGTGGACTTGGTGGCGCAGGCATTTCTTTCATCCTTATTATTGCCATCATTGTATGGGCATTAAGTGGTATTTACACGGTAAAAGAAGCTGAGCGCGGTATTGTTTTACAATTTGGGCAATACGATCGCATTGCTGAACCTGGCTTACGTTGGAAAATGACCTTCATTGAACGCGTGATCCCTGTTGATATCGAAGCGGTACGCTCGTTATCTGCTAAAGGTTTTATGCTTACCGAAGACGAAAACGTGGTAAATGTAGAGTTTGAAGTACAGTACCGTGTTATCGACCCACATCTTTACAAGTTCAGTGTTACTGATGCCGACCACAGCTTACAACAAGCACTTGATAGTGCATTACGTTATGTAATTGGCCACGTAAAAATGGACCAAGTACTAACGACAGGCCGTGAGTTAGTGCGTCAACAAACGTGGGATGAACTTAACAAAATCATCGAGCCATACAATCTAGGTATTATTGTAAGCGATGTGAACTTTAAAGATTCACGTCCGCCGGGTGAAGTAAAAGACGCGTTTGATGACGCTATTGCTGCACAAGAAGATGAAGAGCGTTTCATCCGTGAAGCAGAAGCCTATGCTCGTGAAATTGAACCTCGTGCCCGTGGTCAAGTTACTCGTATGACGCAAGAAGCAGAAGCGTACCGTGAACGTATTACATTAGAAGCACAAGGTGAGGTAGCGCGTTTTGAAAAGCTATTACCTGAGTACCAAGCTGCTAAAGAGGTAACTCGTAAGCGTCTTTACATCGATGCGATGGAAGAAGTGCTAGGTAACAGCTCTAAAGTGTTAGTTGATGTTGAAGGTGGTAATAACATGATGTATTTACCGCTTGATAAAATCATGGAAAAGCAAGGTACAGCAACACGTGTTGCATTACCAAGCTCAAGTGATATTAAAGACCTTCGCAATAAAATAAACACGTCGCGTAACAGCACGGTAAATTCAAGCAATGACCGTTTCGCAACTGACCGTTTTAATGAGGGAAGATAAGCAAGATGAAAAATTTTAGTTTAGTAATACTTGCCCTTGCAGTTGTGCTGTCTTTCTCAGCGATTTTTGTTGTGCAAGAAGGCGAGAAGGCAATCGTACTGTTATTCAGCAAAGTTGAAAAAGACAGTGATGATAAGGCTGTAGTGTATGGTCCAGGCTTACACTTAAAAGTGCCTTTCTTTAGCCAAGTACGTCGTTTAGATGCACGTATTCAAACGCTAGATGGTGCACCTGACCGTTTCGTAACAAGTGAGAAAAAAGACTTAATCGTTGATTCTTATGTTAAGTGGCGAATTAATGACTTTAGTGCATTCTACCTGCGTGCCCGTGGTGATAAGCAATACGCTGAAACACTACTTAAGCAAAAGGTGAACAACGGTCTACGTACTAATTTCGGTTCTCGTACTATCAGAGAGATCGTTTCTGGTGAGCGTAGTGAGTTGATGGAAGAAGCATTAGTTCAAGCCTCTGAAAGTGCACAAGAGCTAGGTATTGAAGTGCTTGATGTACGCGTTAAGCAAATTAACTTACCACAAGAAGTGAGTAGTTCAATCTTCCAACGTATGCGTGCTGAGCGTACTGCGGTTGCAAAAGAGCACCGTTCTGAAGGTCAAGAGAAAGCTGAAACAATTCGTGCAGAAGTCGACCGCCGTGTAACAGTAATGCTTGCAGACGCTGAGCGTAATGCGCGTACTGTTCGTGGTCAAGGTGATGCCGATGCAGCCGCTATCTATGCTAACGCTTATAACAAAGACGCTGAGTTCTTCGGTTTTGTGCGTAGCCTAGAAGCTTACAAAAACACCTTTAAAAATAAGCAAGACGTGATGGTGATTTCACCTGATAGCGACTTCTTTAATTATATGAAAGGTACAAAAGCACAGTAATTAATATTTGTGTGATAAAAAGCCCTGCTTTATGTAGGGCTTTTTTGTTTTTGCGTGTGATTAATTTTTATCCTTAACTATTTTATAAACCCCTGTTCTGCATGTAGTTGTTTAAGTAATTAAGAAGGTAAAAATTCATGCGCAGAAAAAATAAGCTAAACGGGGTGATCTTTCACCTCGTTTTCTGATAAAATCTCGTCCTAATTTTTTCTAAGTGAATTTGCAATGGGTAAAAACGTTGTTGTACTAGGCACCCAATGGGGTGACGAAGGTAAGGGTAAGGTAGTTGACCTCCTTACAGACAAAGCATCTTTAGTAGTTCGTTATCAAGGTGGTCATAACGCAGGCCATACTCTGGTAATCAACGGTGAAAAGACGGTTTTACACCTTATTCCATCGGGTGTATTACGTGACAATGTTAAGTGTGTGATCGGTAACGGTGTTGTTTTATCACCAGAAGCATTAATGAAAGAAATCGGCATGCTAGAAGAGCGTGGCGTACCAGTACGTGAGCGCTTATTAATCAGCGAAGCATGTCCATTAATTTTACCTTTCCACATTGCATTAGATTTAGCCCGTGAAAAAGCACGTGGCGATAAGCCAATTGGTACTACAGGTCGTGGTATCGGTCCAGCTTATGAAGATAAAGTAGCACGTCGTGGTTTACGTGTAGGTGACTTATTCAACCCTGAACAGTTTGCTAGCAAGCTTAAAGAAGTATTGGAATACCATAACTTCACATTAGAGCATTACTATAAAGCTGAACCAGTTGACTTCCAAAAGACATTTGACGATGCAATGGCTATCGCAGATATCTTAAAAGCAATGGTTGTTGATGTTACTGAGCTTCTTGATCAAACGCGTTTAGCGGGCGACAACATCTTATTTGAAGGTGCGCAAGGTACATTACTTGATATCGACCACGGTACTTACCCGTACGTAACATCATCAAACACAACAGCTGGTGGTGTAGCAACAGGTGCTGGTTTTGGTCCATTACACCTTGATTACGTGCTAGGTATTATTAAAGCTTACACTACACGTGTAGGTTCTGGTCCATTCCCTACAGAGCTTTACGACGGTCTTGATAAACAAGATCCAGTTGGTAAGCACTTAGGTGACAAAGGTCATGAGTTCGGTGCAACGACAGGTCGTTTACGCCGTACAGGTTGGTTAGATGCAGTGGCAATGCGCCGCGCAGTGCAAATCAACAGCATCTCAGGTTTCTGTTTAACTAAACTAGACGTTTTAGACGGTTTAGAAACATTAAAAATCTGTACTGGTTACCAGTTAGAAGATGGCACAGTAACGAACGTTACACCATTAGCAGCTGAAGGTTACGAGAAAGTAACACCAGTATACGAAGAGATGCCAGGCTGGTCAGAAAACACAGTAGGTGCTACGTCAGTTGATCAATTACCGCAAGCGGCACTTGATTACATCAAACGTATTGAAGAAATCACTGGCGTTCCAGTTGATATCATCTCTACTGGCCCAGACCGCGTAGAAACTATGGTATTACGCAGCCCGTTTGCATAATCGTCATAGTGACTGAAAAAAGAAGCTGCCTCGGCAGCTTTTTTTGTGCCCGAAATTCACTCTGGAATGATAATTGTATATTATTTGCTAAGACTGACTTTATTTAAGTGATTTTGATGCGTGTTTTATTGCCTTTAACATTACTCTTCTCAAGCCTAAGCATGGCTGAAGAGCCTATAACAGCTGTGCCTCTGTACACAGAGAGCGAGTTAATTGGCTTGATCAATAAAAATGCACACCTAGCACGTGTAAAGGCAGATGATTGCCAGTTAGTGCAAGATATCGAAGCGCGAGCCAATAAAATGGCACTGCCATCGTATCAGTTCTTGTATGGCGATATGCTAGCTTATGCTGTGTGTGTAGACCGTAATGTAGAGTTAGGGGTCTATTACATGCGTCAGGCTGCTCAACAAGGGCTAGGCGCGGCATTAGAGCAACTTGGTCGCTACTACGATGTAGGCCAGTTAGTGCAGCAAGATAAAGCGATGGCGGTAACCTATTTACGAGAAGCATCAGCCCAAGGCAACTTAAAGGCACAAATGCGACTGGTTAACCTGTTTAATCAAGGTTATGGCAGCCCGCGCGATTATGAAGATGCCTACCGTTGGTTATTTCATTCAATGGTTGCCGATAAAGCAACTCACAAGAAAGTCGAAAATTTACTCGCTAAGCTTGCCGAAAAAATGCCAGACAGCGTCGTTGCACGCGCCCGTTTACCTATGTAGGTAAATACAAATACATATAAAAAAGGCCAGCTAATGCTGGCCTTTTTTTATTTCTCTTCTTTAGTTTCTTTTGGTTTGCCGTTGTTCGGGTCTTTTAGTACCGACAACTTAGGTGGCTGTAGTGCCACAATACGTTCACCTACTTGCGGTGTTTTTTCCATATTTGTAGTGAACGGGCGAATTTTAATAGGTGAATCGTCATCATCAGTTTTCTCACCATTTAAAATAAACAGCGGGATAGCTTCGCTATTAACGTCTTTGTATTGCTCCCAACTAAACTCTTCAGAAATACGTGTTGCACTTACCTTGCCGCCTTTGGCAATTAAGCTACTTAAGCGCGCATAAGCGCCATTGTCGCCAAACAGAATTTGTCGCGATAAGAAGGTCGCACTGTCTTTATTTGCTTTAGCGTGGTTTGTTGAAGAACGCAGTGAAAACACATCTTTTTCGTCAAGTAAATGCGAGAAATACTGCACGCCTAATGCGTTGTGGTGACGGTTAGGCGAAAGCGCGAGTACGCTACGAATCGTCGTTAACGGTAAATAACGCTCAGCATGCTCTGACTGCGGATTACCATAGTAACAAGGTAAGCCATCCATGCGTGCCATTTTGCAGTTCTCCCATGCAGGATCAGATAAGTGCACCGGAATGTTTTGATCTTTTAAGCCGCAAGCAATGGCACGGGCCACATGGTTTGCACCAATAATCAAAATGGTATTTGGCGCTGGCTGACGTACTTTTAATAACTTTGCTAATGGCGTTGCCGTTAAGCTTTGCAGTACCACAGTCACGATGATCACCGTGAAGATAAGTGGCACAATTTTCTCAGCATCGGCAATGCCAGCTTCCACCATACTTAACGCGAATACAGAGCCTACCGCCGCTGCAACAATACCCCTTGGCGCAATCCAAGCCAGAACTAAGCGAGACTTAAGTGGTAAATCGGTTTTAAAAGTCGATATTGCGATACACGCAGGACGGGCTACGAATAACACGATGGCTAAGAAAATAAACACATCGCTATGTAACATCATTAAATCTGATAGCTGTAGGCGGGCTGCAAGTAAGATGAATAACGATGAAATCAAGATCATCGAAAGGTCTTCTTTAAACTCAAGTACAGAGTCAATTTCAAGTTCGTCTTGGTTGGCAAGCCAAATACCAAACACGGTAACAGCGAGTAGGCCAGATTCATGGCTTAGGTGGTTTGAAACCGTAAAACTGATGAGTACTAAGGCAAGAATACCAAACTTGTGTAACTCAAACGGCAGCCACTCCCTACGAATAAGCAGCGTTGTAAGCCAGCCTGCAACCACACCAATGGTTAAACCTACACCGAGAGTTTTAAATAACGCGATAATGGTATGACTTAGTACCTCGCCTTGGCCTACCAGCATGACAGCTTCAAAAACCAATACAGCAAATAAGGCTCCAATAGGGTCTATTACTATGCCTTCCCAGCGTAAAATGCGGTCTATGTCTTGGTTTGGTCTCATAGAGTTTAATAACGGTGCAATAACCGTAGGGCCTGTTACAACAAGTACCGCACCAAGTACAGCGGCTACACGCCAATTAAGTTCTAGAATCCAATAGGCACTTAAACTTATCACCAAACATGTTGTGATCATGCCTATTGAACAAAGGTTACGAACTACCTTGCCAATCCCTTTAAGTTCTCGAAAGTGCAGAGTGAGTGAACCTTCGAATAAAATCACGGCCACACTTAAAGAAACCACTGGGAATAATAAATCTCCCAACAATGCATCTGGTTCTAATACGCCACTAAAAGGCCCGAGAATTAAACCTGTTAGTAGTAAAAATAAAATAGCCGGTACACGAAACGCCCAAGCTATCCATTGTGCCAATACTGAGCACAAGGCGATCCCTGCTATAAAAATTGCTGACATAGAATGAATTATCCTTTAGTTACTACAATTTAAAATGCCAACACCTTAAATAATCGCGTCATTAGTTGCTGACATTATTAAAATAATGCTTGCCTATTAAAGCCTACTCACCGTCATGGATACAAGCAAACTCGTTGCTTCAAATACGATTTTAGTCGTTATTAATACTTTTTGGGTGTGTTTATGAAATTAAACCCTGCTAGGCTCGTTAAAAATTATTACACAATAAAAATGCGCGCCTAAGGTACTGTTAATAAATGTATATTTTCTATGTTTATGGTAAGTATAAAAGTTATGACTACTTTTTGCACTTGATCTTTGCCCCTGATTTCCCGTATTATAATTCGTGTTCAAACAATTTGATATCTAAATAGTTATTAGCTTTAGAGACACTCTTTATAGCTTAGCTTTCTGAAAAGATACTTGTTTGCGACATTATTAGTGTTTTATACACTTTGTTTTCTAATTAAATAGAAATGAGCTCTAAGTTGTTCAGTACATATTTATTACGTGTTGAATAGAATATAAGTTCATTATCTGGTCAATGTTTAGCTCCCATCGTGGCAGCTAAATCTCGGTCATACAATCTACACCCTATCTGTTGGTGTACCAGATTGTATAGGCTCTATGTATGTTGTTATTAATAAAAGCCGCACACAGCTTTTTACAGCGATACATAAACAACACTTATCTTTTTTTATCAACTTATGGTTTATAACCGTTTGGTCTACTGACTGAATAAAAGTTGTGCTATATCTAATCGCAGTACTTGCGTGGCGTAGTCGTGTGCATAGATAAGTAGTTTGGCAAAGTGATAATAGTCAGTGCGTTTAGTAAAGCTAAGCGCGAGTCTTTTAATCAGTGGCAAATTGGCACTGAACAGATAGTAAAATGGAAAGTTGAACAGTTATGCAAAAGTTAAATTGGCGACGTATAGTACTAAAAGTAGGTAGCGCATTAATCGCACCCGAACAAGACGGGTGTCGCTCTCGTTATTTACTGACCATTGCACAGTTCATCGTTCGCTGTCGAGCGCAAGGTATCGAAGTTATTTTAGTATCATCGGGTTCGGTAGCTGCTGGTTCGCATTTATTCCCTGAACAAGAAAAGCGTTCAGTGACGATGAAAAAAGCAATGGCTGCTGCCGGTCAGACAGAAATGATGGCGATGTGGGATCGCTTCTTTGATTTCCCATCAGCACAGATTTTATTAACTCATGGTGACTTACGTGACCGTGAGCGTTACACAAGTATCCGTGAAACCGTTTTCACCTTACTTGAGCATGGTGTATTACCTATCATTAATGAGAATGACACGGTAACAACCGACGATTTAAAAGTTGGCGACAATGATAACTTGTCGGCAATGGTAGCCGCAGCTGCGGATGCCGATGCATTGATGATTTTTTCGGATGTTGATGGTCTATATGACAAAAACCCGAATTTGCATGAAGATGCAGTTCTATTGCCTGAAATTGATAGCATCGATGAATCAATTTACGCCATGGCCGGTTGTGCAACCAGTGCCGTTGGTACAGGTGGTATGAAAACGAAAATCGAAGCGGCTGAAAAAGCCACTTCACATGGTATTACAACCTTTATTTTAAATGGTTTTAAAGAAGAGACATTTAACCGACTGCTTGCGGGTGACAACCCAGGTACTATCTTCACACCATATGAAAAACCAATGCAAGAAGCAGTGCATTGGATGACTCACACAGCAAATGAGCAAGGTGAGGTTGTCGTTGAAGGTTCATTTGATGAATCATTAAAAGATGAAGACGGTTGTATTCGTAGCGATGAAATCGTTGCAGTACACGGAGAATTTGGCGTAGGCGATACCATTTTAGTTCGTAGTGATGATGGTACGCGCCTGGCAAAAGCAACAGCGAATTATAGTAGCTGTTTATTGAATTTTATTGCTGACAACGAGCAAAGTGAATTTAGCGAAAAAATGCAAGATTCAATCGGCCCAGTTGTTTCAGAGAAAGATATCGCATTATTGGAGAAGTCATGAGTTTAATTACGGATATTTCGAGTCAAGCTGCAAAAGCTGCAACCCAGTTAGCTTTACTTGATACTGCTACTAAGAATCAAGTGTTAACTGAGATGGCAGAGGCGCTACGCGAAAGCAAAGCCTTTATCATCAAAGAGAACGAAAGCGATTTAGCGGCAGCACGTGATAACAACCTTGCAGCATCGATGATTGACCGTTTAACGCTTAACGATGAGCGTATTGAAGCAATGGCCGAAGGTATCGAAGTAATTGTTAGCCTTGATGATCCTGTAGGTCAATTACGTGAAATTTCAGAGCGTCCAAATGGTATTAAGATCAGCAAGATGCGCGTACCACTTGGTGTTGTGTGTATGATTTATGAAGCACGTCCAAATGTGACGGCTGATGCCGGTGCGTTATGCTTTAAATCGGGTAATGGTGTTATTTTACGTGGTGGTAAAGAAGCACTACGTAGCTCGCAAGCAATCGCAAGTGTAATGCATAAAGTACTTGAAAAGCATGGTTTACCTGCTGCGTTGATTTCAGTGATCCCAGATCCAGACCGTGGTCTACTCATGGAGCTGATGCAACAGCGTGAAACAATTGATTTAATCATTCCGCGTGGTGGTGAAGGTTTAATTAATTTTGTAACAGAAAACAGCACTATTCCAGTGATTCAGCACTTTAAAGGTGTATGCCACCTTTATGTAGATAAAGACGCTGATTTAAACGTTGCAATCAATTTACTATTAAATGGTAAAACTCAGCGAACTGGTGTGTGTAATGCCCTAGAAGGCTTAGTGGTTCACCAAGATATCGCTGATGAGTTTTTAAACCTGTGTGCAGTTGTTCTTCGTCAAGAAGGCGTAAAAGTAAATGCAGATGCGAAAGCTGCCGAGTACTTTGATAATGCAACAGTACTTGCTGACGACGAGTTTGGTGAAGAGTACTTAGATTTAGAAATCGCAATTAAGGTTGTGCCTGACTTTGCTGGTGCCATTGATCATATTGCTAAATTTGGTTCAAACCACACTGAAGTGATTTGTACTAAAGACCAAGCTGCAGCTGAGTTATTCCAACGCAGTGTGGATGCATCTGTGGTAATGGTTAATGCGTCATCGCGTTTTTCTGATGGTTCACAGTTAGGTTTAGGTGCTGAGATTGGTATCGCGACAACTAAGCTACATGCTTATGGTCCAATGGGTCTAGAGTCACTTACAACTGAAAAATACTTAGTGAATGGCGAAGGCCAAATTCGTGAATAATCACTAAAAAGTAATTGCTTAAAAAGCCGGGCTTTGCTCGGTTTTTTTTGTGTTTAAAATAAAACGAAGACGGTAGAAAGACTAATAAAGTCGCTTTAATTTAGAATTTATTGGTTTTTATTAAAAATTTGGCAGATTGCCTAAAGAGAGGTAGGAAAGTGGTGGAGCTAAGCAGGATCGAACTGCTGACCTCCTGCGTGCAAGGCAGGCGCTCTCCCAGCTGAGCTATAGCCCCACATTCCTAAAAACAGGATGCTTAAGTCTTGCGTCTCAAGCGGGGTGAACTTTAAATATTTTTGCATTTGTGGTCAAGTATTTTTTTTAAAATGTTAGATTTTTTACTCTGTTGTTTTATTTTTGGTAGACTAAAGCGCATTCACTGTTCAAGGCTTATCCAATAATGAAAAAAATAGCATGGCTTTTGGTTGTTTTACTTGCCGGTTGCGCAAGCCAACAAGAAGCGCCTCCTTTTGAAATCAATAATAAGCAGTTTTACGAAAAAAATGATGAGCAAGGCAATAAAATCTTTGCCTATGTAGTGTCAGTTAAAGCACAGGGCAGACGCCCGATTAATCTTGATAAGCCAATGACACGCCGGCAGTTTAAAGATTTTGCCGAGCAAGAAGTATTTGAAGAGTCGAGCAACTTAAAACTTATGCTCGAAGACCAAGCGGTTGAATTATTAAATGAAGAGCTTAAAGAACGACAATACTGCGACGATAAACACGTTATTGACGAAGTATTATGGCGTGATTTAAGTGTGCAATTACGAGGACGTTGTTTGTAAATGTATGCAGATAAAAGCAAGTTAGCTGCTACGCTAGCTCAATTAGATATTAATTATGATGTGATTGAGCATCCACCATTACACGGCAGCTTAGATGCCGATAAGTTTATGCTCGATAGACCGGGCACACGTTTAAAAAACCTGTTTTTACGAGATAACGAAGGTAAGCGCCACTTTTTAGTGATCACCGCTCACGACAAACAACTCGACTTAAAAGCCATTGCTCAGCAGCAGGGGTTATCGCGTTTAGGGTTTGCATCTGATGAGCGATTAGCGCGTTATCTTAAAGTGCCACCGGGCTGTGTTTCTATGTTGGCACTGTTAAACGATAAGCAAAATAATGTCACTCTTTGGCTAGACCAAGAAATTTGGTTTAACGAGCTTTTTCATTGTCACCCTTTTGAAAATACCGCCACTTGGCTGATGAAAAAAGGTGACTTAGAGCTGTTTTTTGAAAGTACCGGGCATCAACCGCGTATCGTATTTCTACCTGCCAAATAAACTAAGCTTAAACCTACTAAGCAGACTAAAAGTAGCACGGTCATAAAGGCAACTTGGCCGTGTTGCTGATATACCAGCCCAGGCAATAACGAACCTAATGCCCCACCGCTATAATAAAACGATACATAACCGCCATTGGTGACACTTGCAGGTGCACTGCTGATTTTATTTACCAGTGGAGCGGCACTTGAGTGGATCACAAACATTGCGCCACAAAAGCCAGTAAAAGCAATAACAAAAAGTAATAACTGTTGGCTCATCAATAGCACCATCGTCAGGCTATAAAATACAAAAACCCAGGTTAGTAAACGCCAAGGTGTTGATGACTTTCGTAACAGCCAAGGTGTGGCTATAGAAGCTAGTGCACCAAGCAAATAACCGCTGTAAACCAGTCCGATGTCTCGGGTGTTAGTGATAGCAAAACTGTCTTGCAGAATGAAAGGTAAATAATTTAACAGTGCCGCAAAACAAAAGAACATACAAAACACCGCTCCGTAGAGCTTTAATACCAACGGATCTTTTAATTGCTTTAGATACAACAGCGGCGACTTTGCAGCATGAATACTCGCGCCTTTACTTGATTTAGGAATGGCGAGCGCAAACAGTACTAACCCTAGTGCTATCACATAGTAAAAACTTTGCCAGCTCAAAAAGTCGGTGAACAAGGCAGCGAGCATACGTCCGAAGTAGCCACCAACAATGGTACTGCCAATGTAAAGCGTCATATTACGTTGTAATTGGTCAGCCTGAAAAGTCACACCGATATAACTGGTCATAGCGGTGAGAGCCGCAGGTAGGGTGATCCCTTGTATAAAACGAACCAGTAATAGCAACTCAAAGCTTGGTGCTAAAGTAAAAGCGATACAGCTGATTGCTAACACAAACATTGCAATTTTTAGAATTGTGAGTGGGTTTCGCTTAGCTAAAAACAAGCCATACACTAAAGGAGCAATTGCTAGTGGCAACATAGTTGCGGTCATTAAGCTACCAGCAGTGGCTGGCGATACAGAAAAATGACTGGCAAATAATCCAAGTAAGGGTTGTGGGGCGTATAAAACAAAGAAAATAAACACAGAGCAAAGTAACAAATGTCGCAGCTGCATTTTTAGCTCCCAAGAGGAAAAGCCCTAGCTTATCGGGTACAGGTTTTTTTACAAGTTCAAAGGCGACTAAAATGATAAATCTTGCGTTAAATCAATATGTCATGATTTCATCGCGTGTTAATCTCACATCAATATACTCGATTGCTGTTAATCAAGTGGGCTCAGTACTGTTATTTGTTGGCAGAGCTGATTAAAATAACCCTAATACGCATTAATAAATTGGAATTTCGTCATGGGTTCATTACAAGATCAATTACTTAAGGCTGGTCTTACTACGGCACATAAAGCTAAAGTAGCCAAATCTGAAAAGCGCAAACAGCAAAAGAAGAAAAAGAAAGGCGCCACGAGTAATCCTAGCGATCTGCAAAAGCATATTGAGCAGACTAAGCTTGAGCAACAGAAAAAAGCCGACGAGCTTAATAAAGCGCGTTTAGAAGAGCAAAAGCAACGTGAGCAAGTGGCTCGCGTTAAACAGATTTTAGAGCATCACAATCAAGATGAGATCCGTGGTGATCGTACATTTAACTTCACTTATGAAAATAAAGTGAAAGAGCTCGAAGTAAACGAAAAAACACAAAAGGCCCTAGCTGGTGGCCGTTTAGCAATTTGTGTTTTAGAAGGCCAATTTTTTGTACTGGAAGACGAACCAGCACGAAAAGTCGCTGAAGTCAGCGAAGACTACATAGTGTTCCATGTTGAGCCTGAAGATAAGCAAAAGGATGAAGATGATCCGTATGCTGATTTTGAAGTACCTGATGATTTAATTTGGTAGTGACTGTTTCTATTGCCGTTACAATTTTCGGGTGCAATATTGTTAAATCATGGTCTACACTAAAGAAAATGTTTAATAACCCGTCAAAAAAGAGAAGATACAAATGAGCAAGATCACGAAAATTTTATGTGGGGCTGGCATTGCAATGGCTGCAAGCCTATCTTTCAACACTATGGCTGCGGATGGTGCAACACTATACACAGCTAAGCTTTGCCAAACTTGCCACGGTGCAGAAGGTAAAGCGCCTATCATGCCTCAGTACCCTAAATTAAATGGTCAAAATAAAGAGTACTTACTAGCACAAATGAAAGACATTAAGTCAGGTGCGCGTAGCAACGGTATGGCTGCTGCGATGAAAGCAATGGTTGCAAACGTATCTGAAGAAGAAATGGCTGCAATTGCTGATTACTTATCACAAGTAAAATAAACACCATTTTAGCGTGAAAAGGCCACATCAATTGATGTGGCCTTTTTGTATCACCTATTGATCATCTATTAATAGTAATTTAGACTTCTATACATCTATTTGTGCAGTGTCACATATACAAGGTTTTCCATGTTTGACTTACCAAAACTCGATTTAAAAAATAAAGTATCTGAACAAGAATGGCAGCTTCGTGTTGATTTAGCAGCATGTTACCGTTTAGTTGAGCACTTTAGATGGGGGGATTTAATTTATACCCACCTATCGGCACGTTTACCGGGCACAGATCACTATTTAGTTAATGCATTTGGTCTTAGTTTTGATGAAGTGACGGCATCTAATCTTGTGAAGGTCGATTTAGCCGGCAATATTCTTGATGACACGCCATTTAAAATTAATCCGGCTGGTTTTACTATTCACAGTGCCATTCATGAAGTTCGTGATGACGCTCACTGTGTTATTCATTTACACACAAAAGAAACCATCGCCGTTGCAACGCAAGAAAAAGGCCTGTTACCACTTAGCCAATACTCAATGTTCTCATTGCCATCATTGTCTTATCATGGCTACGAAGGGTTAGCGGTAAACAGTGATGAGAAAAAGCGCTTGCAAGATGATTTAGGCACTACTAATCACATGCTATTGGTTAACCACGGTGGCTTAACTGTTGGCCCAACAGTGGGAGATGCCTTTATGCGATTTTATGATTTGCAGCGTGCCTGCGAAATTCAATTGGCTATTCAAGCCAGTGGTCAAACGGCAATTCCAGTACCACAACCTATTATCGATAATATTTATAATCAAGCGAATGTCGTGCATAGCGGCAGCACCGGTGGCCAGTTAGCTTGGCCAGCCATGTTGCGTAAAGCTTATCGTCTTGATCCTAGTTTTGCTCAGTAAGGAGTAACCATGAAAGTTAATCGCGTCGAAGTGTTCGATATTCATTGTCCAGACAGACCTGCTTGGACACCTGTTTTTGTGCGTATTCACACCGATGAAGGTATTAGCGGTGTGGGTGAAGCGGGTCTGGCTTATGATTTAGGTCATAGCGCAGCTGCGGCAATGATCAAAGAAATGGCTGATGCCTTTTTAATTGGTCATGACCCATTTCAAACAGAAAAACTGTGGTCACGAATGCTACGCGAAAGCTTTTGGGGTTTAGGTGGTGGTCCTGTTGTATATGCAGCAATGAGCGCCATTGATACTGCACTTTGGGATATTAAAGGTAAAGCACTAGGCTTGCCTGTTTACCAGCTATTAGGTGGTAAAGTTAACGATAAGCTGCGTACTTATGCATCACAATTACAGTTTGACTGGGACAGCGAATTTAAAGCGCTTGTTCACCCAGAAGAATACGCAGAAGCAGCGCTTAAGGCGATGGCTGAAGGGTATGATGCGGTAAAAGTTGACCCAATCCAGTACGATAAGAACGGCAATACTTATTACGATCGCACTAACATTATTTCTCGTGCAGAAATGAAATTATATCGCGCGCGTATGCAGGCTATTCGTGAAGCAGTCGGTGACGAAGTTGACATTATTTTTGAGTGTCACAGTTTACCAGGCGCAACATCAGCAATTCAAATTGGTGAAATTGCTGAAGAGTTCGATTGTATGTATTACGAAGAGCCTGTGAATTACTTAAATCATTCATTACATGCAAAAGTTGCTGATAAAGTAGCGGTGCCAATTGCAGGTGGTGAACGTTTGTATAACCGCTGGGGTGTGCGTCCATACTTAGAAGATCAAAGTATTGATGTGCTACAGCCAGACTTAGGCCTGTGTGGTGGTTTCACTGAAACTAAAAAAGTGTGTGATTATGCTGATATCTTTGATGTGCGTATTCAAGCTCACGTGTGTGGCGGTCCAGTAGCAACCGCAGCTTCGTTACACCTAGAAACTGCGATTCCTAACTTCTTAATTCACGAACATCACACCTATGCGATTAAAAAATGGAACCGTGAATTGTGTATTCAAGATCCACAACCTAAAAATGGTTTCTTCCAAGTATCTGAAGAGCCAGGTATCGGTATTGAATTAAATGATGAAGTTGTTATGCGTTCTCAACGTGTTGAGATTAAGTAATACTAATTCACAATATCAGAGTTAAAATTTAATGTTGAATATTGATAAAGGCCCGTTAGGGCCTTTTTTGTGAAAAAATGTAATTGTTAATATTTATGTATTAGGCTTTTTTATTAAATAATAGGCATGTTTAAGCTGAATGCCGAATCTAAGTTTGCTAGCTTTAATGTTAAATGTTTTGGTTTATTTTGATGTTTTTAATATAACCCATCTCTGTATTGTTTATGTTTCTGAAATTATACAGGTTAAAACCCTTTAATTACATAAAGTTACATTTAACCCCTGATTATAATAAATATGGTTTTTTTGTAATATATTTGTGTTTTTTAATTTACATTCTTGTTTCACTTTACTAATGTAATTGTGCCTATTTTATAGGCGCAAATAATTATAATTTAAACAGGGATACAAAAATGAAATCTATGTTTCGGAAAAGCATAACAGCGATAGCAGTTACTGCATCGCTAGGTTTAGCCCTTCCTGCATCTGCATCGGACGTAATTGGTTCTGTTCAGAATGTGGCAAATACCTCTTCTTACACTGTAAAAGTTAAAAACCCAGCAACAGGTTTAGAACGTACTTTAAATATTTCAGAAAATGGAACGTTCCGCTTTGCATCATTACCTTCAGGTAACTATGACATTCAGATTCTAAAAGACGGTAATGTTGTTGCTGAAGACAAAGTGCGTGTTTCTTTAGGTGCTAACTCAAAGGCAAACTTTGATTTAGCAAGTGTTGCAAACTCAGGCCCTGAAGTTATTCAAGTTGTTGGTGCACGTATTTCATCAATTGATTTATCGACAGCTGACTCAGGCTTGGTTATTACCGATGCTGAAATCGATCGTATGCCTATCAGTCGTGATCTTACTTCGGTTGCATTATTAGCGCCTGGTGCAGTTAAAGGTGATAGTGCATTTGGTAACACTGCGTCATTTGGTGGTTCATCTGTTGCGGAAAATGCTTGTTATATCAATGGTCTTGAAGTAACAAATACACGTCAAGGTCTAGGCTGTGGTGAAGTGCCATTCGAATTTTATGACCAATTCCAAGTAAAAACGGGTGGTTACTCAGCGAAGTTTGGCCGTGCGACGGGTGGTACGATTAACACCACAACCAAAAGTGGTACCAATGAATGGGAATTCTCTGCAGTTGTGCAATATTCTCCTGACTCACTTCAAGAAGAGGGTTCTATTTCACGTGGTAACCAAGGCGCGGGGCAAATTTTCCGAGATGAAAGCGTAGCTTCTGATAATAGCGCGGATGTCACTTTAGCAGTGGGTGGTCCGTTAATTGAAGATACTTTATTCTTCTATGGCTTAGTAAATCCTCGTGATACAGAGTCTACATACACTTGGGGAGGTGACGAATTCTCACCAAACGATCAATATCGTAAAGAATCAGCATCAGGCGGTGATAACCTTTTCTGGGGTGGTAAGCTTGATTGGGATATTACGGATAACCATCGCTTGAGCTATTTTGCTTACTCAAACCGTCGTGATATTGAGCGCTCTGTTTTTGAGTATGACAATGGTGCGATTGGTGATCGTATTGATGGCGCACTTCTAAAACGTGGTGGTAAAGCACAAAGCTTAAGCTATACAGGTATCTTAACAGAAGACCTAGTAGTTACAGCAATGGCTGGTAATATCAAAACTGAGTATGAAACTCAGTCTGAAAATCTAGTTTGTCCAAGTGTAACTGACTCGCGTGGTACTTCAAACCCAATCACTGGCTGTGGTGCTGGTGGTAGTTTTGGTGCAAATAACGATGACAACACACAATACCGCTTAGATGTTGAGTATGTGTGGGATGCACACGAAATTAGCTTTGGTATCGATTATCAAGAGCGTAAATCAGAGCGAATCAGCCAACCAATTGGTGGTCATAGCTATGATTATCGTACGCTTGCAGATAATGGTAGCTGGCAAGCTGATAATGGTGCACTAACCAATAACACAGGTGCTGCACTTGATTATGTTGAAGATCGTATCTTTGACGGTGGTGGTAGCTTTGAGTCAGAATTAACCGCTTACTATCTTGAAGATCACTGGCAAGTAACTGATGATTTTGCTGTTAAAGTTGGCCTACGTATCGACGAATTCGATAGCTGGGGTACGACAGGCAAGTTATTAACAAGCTTTAAAACAGACATTGCTCCTCGCTTAGGTTTCACATGGGATCCAACAGGTACGGGTGATACGAAAGTGTACGGTACATATGGTCGTTACTATTTACCAGTTGCTAATAACACGATTTTCCGTGCGGCATCAGGTGTCAGTGATATTACGACTGCTTATACGTATACGGGTGTGGATCCAACAACAGGCGCACCAACAGGCCTTGCTCCTTTAGCTGATACTATCGGTAGTGGTGGTTTAGCAAACTCACAACAAGTGAGTGGTGTACCTGTTATCCCTGAAAAAGATATTTTCCAAGCAAAAGAAGCGGATCCATTTTCTAAAGATGAGTACATCATTGGTGTGCAACAAGCACTTAATGATGAATACACCGTTGGTTTAAAAGGTACATATCGTGAAGTTGCAACTGCGCTTGATGATTACTGTGGCCGTTACGCATACCCATACTGCGTCATGATCAATCCAGGCTCTACATCAAGCTGGTACAGCGATGGTTATTACTGGAATGGTACTGATTGGGGTGATTCAAGCTTTGATAATGACGGTGTTCCAGATGCAGGCTCACTAACAACTTACTCAGCTGAAACAATCGGCTTACCGAAAGCAAACAATGAGTATACGTCAGTTGAATTTAGCTTGGATTACCGCGCGGAAACTATCCGTTACCAATTCGGTTATACTTGGGCACGTAGTGTAGGTAACTTCGAAGGTGCTGTTAAGTCTGATATCGGTCAAGCTGATGCGGGTATTACGCAAGACTTCGACTTCCCAGCAGTAATGGATGGTTCACAAGGTTATCAACCTAACGATCGTCGTCACACATTTAAGTTCTTCGGTAGCTGGGAACCAGTTGAAAACTTAACTGTTGGTTGGAATGCAACACTACAAAGTGGTCGTCCACAAAGCCTATTCGGTCAAGGTTATCCATCAAAAGATCCAAACCTAAATGGTGGCTGGGGTGATACTTTCTACATCTATACCAATGAGTGTCCAGACACTAATGGTGATGGCGAATGTCAACAAGACGAAAAAATCTATGAGCAGCACACTCGTGGTACAGCGGGTCGTACTCCTTGGACGTTTAACTTAGATTTATCAGCTGCATATGACTTCACGGTATCTGATATTGATATGCGTGCAACTATTAACGTATTTAACGTACTTAATAGCCAAGAGATGACATCTGCGAATGAGCATTATGAGCAAAATGAGGGTGAAGTTAACTCTTATTATGGTTCTGCGTATACATGGCAAGCTCCTCGCTCTGTTCGTTTAGGGTTTGAAGCTCGCTTCTAATCATAATAACAATCAATTTGATTGTCCCCCGACTAAAAAAGCCCGTAAGGGCTTTTTTTATATCTGCTTTTTAGTTTAGGTTAGTTTATCGGTTTACATTTTACCAAAGGCAATGGCTCGGTCGCTTTACTATCTAAATGGCGCACAAAACACATTTTATTTTTGATTAATAATTCAAAACGCTCAGGCATAGCTAGCTGTTTACCCATTATCGGGTTACCTTGCGCATCCAGTACATTCATACTATCAGTCACTAATATACTGCTATTTATAAACGCATCATCGGCTACAGCGATAGGCTTGCTATGCATTAGTCTTGCTATCCCTTTTGCTATTAGCTCACTTTGTGGCTCAGTTAACCGCGCATGCTGCAGTTTCGGTGTTGGCTCTTGGCTTTGAGCACTACAGCCTAGCAGTGTCGATAACAGTAATAGACTAGTTAGTTGGGCTCTCATTAAGGTTCCTACTGCTCTAAAATTTTACTTTGCTGAAGCAAGGTAGAAGTACGGGTATCAAGCACTTTCGGTGTGTCTGTAAAAATAGCCGGTGCAAACCCTTGTTCACTAATCGTTGAAGTGGCGGCAGGGCAGCGGCCAGTCTCACGATAGCTAAGCGCTGTACTTAGCATAGCTTCACTTTCATCGCCTAATTGATGAGTGAAGTCGTCAGCTACAGCGCAGCCTGGGATCATTACAGGTTGAAACTCGCTATCGTTGCTGTTTTGTGGTGCAAAGCCATCTGCATATTCACCAAATTCCTTATTATTGACACCGGTAAACTGAATGCTGAAATACGTAGTATCACAGTTATCAGTTGGGTAGTAACCATAGGGTTTGCCACAGGTTGTTTCGCCTATTTGAATTACCTCGATATCAGCACCGCGTAGGCCATTAATCACTGCCTCACTTGCTGAGCAGGTGTTACCCGTTGTCAGCACAAAAACACGTTCTAGGTTCAACGAAGGCAATGGGGTTCCTGGACTGACAGCTGGGTTTTCGGCAAAGCCTAAAAACTCATCAGTAAAATAAACAGGCTCTAAGCGATCGCCAGTGATTGGGTTAAACGTTGGATGCTGATCATTAAAAATAGTGCGCTCGAAGATTTTACCTGTGGTGTTGCTCTCGCCAGCTACCATGTAAGCAACTTGGCTGGCCATTTGCAGGAATCCACCTGGGTTATAGCGCATATCAATAATTAAATCTTTAACGTTACTTGCAGCTAAATCATTAAAGGCATCGTATAAGGGTTTTTCTGCTACAGCATTATGGCGATTAAACTGAAAGTAGCCTACTTCACCATTAGCGAAGGTCTTTATGTTGCTAACTGCTTGGCCTGTAATAGTTTGTGCAGTCATTGTGACTTCACGAATTTCGCTGGTATTAATGTCTTTGAATACAAAAGAGGTCACCTTGCCAGACTCTGATGGAAAGAGGCCTGCATTTAATACATCAACCTCGGCTTGGGTGCTGGCATTAACAAAGTCAACGCCATCCACTTCAATGACTTCTAAGCCTCGGCTCAGGTTGAGGTTTGCAGCCGGTGAGTTAGGTTCTGTGTAGCTGATAATCCCTTGGCGAGGGGCGCTGGCACTGATTAACTTAAGTTTAAAGCCATAACCAAAAGACTGACCCGATTGGCTCTGAGCTTGCCACTCGTCAGTTGGCAAGCTGGCATGAAAGTTATCTTTGTTTGCACCTGAATCAGTGGTGTTTTGGGTTTTTAATAAGGCAAAGTAATTTAAAACACCATCAGTCAATGCAGGGTCGCGATCAACAATTTCGTCATACCAAAGGTAGGTTTCGTGACTCCAAGCGCGTAGCCAGTGCTTTTCATTAAGTGCTTGGCATTGTTGGTCAAACTTACTTGATGGCTCAAATACACCTTCAGTCCATGTGATATCAGCAGCATCGATAGTCCCTGACTCTGAGTTACCAGAACCACCACAGCCTGTGATAATGAGCGAACAAGTAACTGCTACAGCAGCTAAAGGCTTTTTAAAATGAACAAACATAACACCAACCTAAACAGCTTTACTGACCTGAATATAGCTAGTTTTTAAGCAATTAGATAGATTTCGCGGGCGTTTTTATAGCTTAGTTTATGCCATAAACTCGACTGCGAGCACAGTGAGTGATAGTGCTGCCAGCAGTTTGTGTAACTGGTATTTATTTGGCAAACAGGGAAATTACTGGCAAACATAACGCGATGTTCACCAAAGTACTTAACTAAATTATTAACCAGCCAAAGATGTTTGTTTACGGCAATTTGTGTGAATTCTAACCCTGAGAACTTTATTGCGATATTATCGCAGCGGCTGAGTTTAATGATTGCTTCGAGCCATCTTTGCTCATTACTAATAAAGCCTAAATGATTAATTACCACACGTAATGAGGGCAGTGCGATGCAATATTTAATAAGCTGCTCGGTTACCTGCATGTTTTCAATTTCAAACTGTGCTTCAAAGTGTAAGTTTTCGCTTGCGAGCATAGCTAGGTTATCTTGGCAGTGAGCAGTTAATAAGCGCTTTGCTTCATCACCTTCGGTTATATCGCGAATACCAACCAAAGATGAGTGCTTTAACTCATTGAGTGACGCTTTAAAGCGTTTGCTAGATGCGTCAATCGCGCTGTAGCTGATTGCGCGATAGGGAATGTCATTTAAATGCGTTGCAAGCCAATTAAGCTCATTCACTGGCGCTTGGTTATCAAAGCCAGCTTCAATATGCACCAGTGCTTCTAGTTGAAATGGGCAAGCGGCTTTAAGCTCTGAAGCAGTAATTTGCTTTTTTATTTTATCTAGATTTGGCCAAGCAGGGGGGTTGTTACCTTGTAGCCAAGTGTATTGACCCTCAGTGAGGTTAAAAAAGTGCACATGGGGGTCAATAATTTTGTCGCTCATTGCGTAGTATATCCACCATCAATGCTTTGTAAGCTACCAGTAATAAAGCTTGCTTCTGGGCTTATTAAAAAATTCACCAAAGCAGCAATTTCTTCTGGTTGCCCTAAACGGCCTAGCGGCTGCAGCGCGGCTTCTTCAGCAACAATTTCTGCTTTATCGGCACCACTGCGCTGACAATATGCATCAATCGCATTATGAAACAGTGGTGTTTCTATCGTCCCCGGACAAACCGCATTAGCACGAATGTTAAACGCGGCATAATCCAGTGCTGTCGTTTTTGCCATTGAAGCTAGCGCGTGCTTGGTTAGGTTATAAGCAAACGAGTTTGGTTTGCCAATGATTGCCTGATCAGAGGCAACCAATACGATACTGCCGCCTTGCAGGCTTTTCATGCTAGGTAATACAGCTTGAATTGCTGCATAGGCACCTTTCACATTGAGCGCAAACAGGGCATCAAACGTTGCCTCATCGGTATTTTCGATGCTGGCACTTAAATGACGACCCGCATTAGAGATTAAGGCATCGACGCGACCCGTCTCGGCAATAATTTCGGCGATAACTGACTTCACCTGCTGAACATCACTAACATCACAGTGGCGATAGTTGCCCTCAGACGGGGTGATATCTAAGTTATATACTGTGTAGTCTTCACGCTCTAAACGCTCAACAATAGCTTTGCCAATACCTTTACTGCCACCAGTGACAATTGCAACGTTTGTCATCATTTACCCTTAATGGCTGTGGCCACAACCGCCTTCACCGTGCACGTGGCCGTGTGATAATTCTTCGGCAGTTGCTTGGCGAACATTAATCACCTCAACATCAAACGTTAGTGTTTTACCAGCAAATGGGTGGTTTAAATCACAATCTGCATTGAAACGGCCCACTTTAACGATAGTCACTTGGTGGCGACCTTGGTTTGAATGAACGATTGCAGTCATACCAGGCTTCCACACTTTTGTGTTGCCTTGTAAATGCTTAAGTGGAATACGTTGAATAAGGTTATCAACGCGCTCGCCGTAAGACTCGCTAGGCTCAAGTGTTACGCTAAAGTTATCGCCAGCCGATTTACCTTCAAGGGCTTTTTCAAGACCAGGAAGCATGCCTTCAGTGCCATGGATATATGAAAGTGGCTCGCCATCTTTACTTGATTCGATTTGCTCGCCTGCTTCACTAAGTGTGTAGTGAAACTCAACCGCTGCGTCTTTACTGATCTGCATGTTATTTCTCTTTAGAATTTAAATATAGGCGCTGATTTTACGCTAACCACAAAGAGTGAGCAATCAAGGCTTTTTCAAAGAGCTTTCGATGCCTGACAACATGGCTTCGCTGGCTGGTACTTGCGGCTCAGCGGGTTTTGCTTGCGGTAGGTGCAATGTCAAAATGGTGCCTGGTTTTAAAATGCTGGTGGCACTGAGTTTATTCCACGTTGCAACGTCTTTATGAGGCACGTCGTATAGCTGACTGATACTCCAAATTGAATCACCTGGTTTGACTAGGTAATCAACCGCAATGGTTGCGATAACTTCCTCATGCTGTTCAAGGTAAGGGCTGATATTGTAATCAACCATAAGTGATTCCGACATGGTTTGGGGCTGTGATAAGCGCAATTGTTCACCGACCTTAATCAGGTTACTTGTTTTGCTATTAAGCGCTTTCAGATCCTTTACAGACATATTAAAGCGTCTGGCAATGCCATAAAGGGTATCGTCTTTTTGCACTATATACTCACCGGCAAAGTTGTTGCGAAACAGCTTACTTTGCAACAAGGTGCGGCGCTCCATAGGTAAAAGCAGAGTATGTGGACCATTTGGCGAGCTTTGGTTTTTTAAATATCCTGGGTTTAATTTGTGGAGCTGATTATGTCCCACGCCAGATAAGTTAGCGATCACCGAAAAATCAAATTGCTGGCCAACATCAAATTCTGTGGTGAGTGCTTTATTCGCTAATTTAGGGCGCTTTAAGCCTTGTTCAGGATGCTTTAGTAAATAGCTAAGTGCCAAAAGTTTAGGTATATATTCAGCGGTTTCTTTTGGTAATGATAATGACCAATAGTCAGTTTTCTTGCCAAGCTTTTTATTTTTTTCGATGGCTTTTTTAACGCGTCCTTCACCACTGTTATAGGCAGCAAGGGCATGCAGCCAGTCACCATCAAAGCGTTTATGTAAGTAACTTAAATAAGCTAAAGCGGCATCGGTTGAAGCGAGTATGTCTTGGCGACCGTCATACCATTGGTCGCTTTGCACACCAAAATGATAAGCCGTTGCGCCGACTAACTGCCAAACACCAACGGCTTGCTCTGATGATCGTATTGTTGGTCTAAAATCACTTTCAACAAAGGGTAATAGGGCCAGCTCCATCGGTAGCTTCTGTTGCTCGATACGTGTGACGATATGATACAAATAAGGTGCCGCACGTTTATTTACTTTAATCAGGTAATTGGGCTGTTTTAAATACCATTTTACTCGTGCAGATGTATGTTTATTGGTTTGAAATACCAGCGTTAAATTGTTGGCGATATGCTGCCATAGATCTTTCGAACGAGGCTTTGCTAACGGGGTATTATTGACTGCTATGGGCGCAGCAACAGGACGTGGTTCAACAGCTGTTGAATCGACAAACTCACTAGGTGCTTGTTGGGTTGTTAAATCGGGCTCATAATGGCTAAAAATCTCCGGCCTTGCCCGTTGTTGTTCTGTTTCTTGCTGAGTTACTTGGCATCCTTGTAAGCCAATAAACAAGCTCAGCAAAAGTAAATATTTCAAACTTACTTGAGCCATATAATAAAATCCTTTTACTATTTTAGCCCTATTTTGACAATTTGCTTTGTTTAAGTCCAGCTTCTAGAAACATAGAAAACGCTCTTTCGCCCACTTCATCAAGCTGGTATTGCTGTTTAACCTCTGCAGGAAAAAGCGGAATTAATTCACTCACTGGTTTATCTGGCAAGGAATTTGTCATCTCTTGAATGGTTTTTAAAAACCTTAAAGGGAGTGCAAGTTCAGCAGGTGTCAGTGGCTTACCGTGACCCGGTAAAATAGTTGTCAGTGTGGTATTTTTTTGGATACCTTGCAGCGTGGTTATCCAGCGAGTGAATGTACCATGCCCAGGATAGGGTAAGCTGTCGACTATATCGCCACCTAACAGCACGCGACCTTGATCTGCACTTAAAGTAAGATCGCCTTTAGTGTGCGCTTGATACGGTGTAATAACGATAGGGTAATTACCAAGGTCTAGCTTTGTTGATTCAGTAATGCTAATCGCCGGTGGCTTTAAGGTGAGCTCTCGCCAGCGAAATAAGCGTTTTTTAGCAAGTTCTAGTTTGTCGCGCCAAATAGCTTGTTGATCTTCAGGTTGATTGGCAAGGCGTTGATAGCTCAATTCAATACTTTTTTCATAACCATCTAATTTATCTGTCAATGCTTGCTGCATTGCTGAAAACTCAGTCGCTACTTGCTGATGCACAATAAGTTTAGTTTCAGGGAACTCAGCCTGTAAAACGGCCAAGCCTAGCAGATGATCATCATGATAATGGCTCGCTACTAAATAACATAATGGTGTTTTTAAGCGTTTTTTTAACTGCACTGCGAGCTTTTCTACTTCGGCAAAGTTACCACTGGCATCAAACATTAATGCGCATTCTTTACCTTCAATCAGCACTTGATTCGAATCGTAAAAACGCAGTTTATTTTGTTGTTGTAGAAATTGGATTTCGGGAGTGATGCTATGCCAGCTAACGCTTGCTTGGGCGCTATAGCTTACGAAAAGACAGATCAAAAAAGCACAAAATCGCATAGTGTTTCGCTCTGATAGTGGTTAGTAGAATTGATTGTAAACAAAAAAAGCGCAGGATGCGCTTTTTTCTAAATACTAAGGTGCTGGCTGAGCTTATCTATTAAGCTGTCATGTTGTTGCTCTTGTTCTGCTTGTAGAGATTTAACTTCAAGCAATTCATGACTTAAATGTAATGCTGCCATCAGCAACGCTTTTTGGTCATTGCGAACCGATGAGCGTTGTTTCATTTGCTCCACTAAGTCATTCAAATTTTGTGCAGCAGCAACTAGGGCGTGTTCTTGCCCAGGTGGGCAAGAGAACTCATGTTCTTTACCTAGTAGCTCTACGGTGACCCGCTGACTTTGTGGGCCGCTCATTAGCTAGCCTGTTGAACGCTTTGTAATTTCTCAAGCAGGCCAGTTAGTGTGCTGCTTGTATCTTTTTGTTTCTCTTCGTTTTCTAGTACTTCTAGTTGCAGAGTTTCGTTCTCATCTAAAAGCTTAGAGTTTTGCTCTTGTAAGCTTTTAACTTCGCTTTCAAGTTCACTGTTGCGAAGAATTAACTTGTCGATCAGTTGTTCGAGTTGGGAAAGAGTTTCGTTATTCATAAATGCGCTCATAAAACTGTGATTATTGTCATGCAAATGTAAAGGAAAGTGTCTTGATATGCCAGCATTTACGGCCGTTTTAGAGGATTTTTATTTATTATTAAGGTGTAATTCAGCGTAGCGGCTTTTTTATTCATTTATGATTCACCAATGCGGCAGATGCTAGGATCATTTTCTGTTTATCATGTACAATATGGCTATTCATTTTTAATGCAGTTTTGCATTTGGCGATTTATAAATATGCTTAGTTATCGACACTCTTTTCATGCAGGTAACCCTGCTGATGTGCTAAAACATCTTGTTCTAGCTGAAGTTCTTAAATACCAAACAATTAAAGATAAACCACTTGATTATGTGGACACCCACTCAGGTGCTGGCTTTTTTGAACTTGCAGGCAGTGATGCACAAAAAACACAAGAGTATTTAGATGGGATTGCTAAGCTTTGGCAGCATAACAGTGAACACAATGCACTTAATGAATACATTGAGTTGATTAAATCATTTAACTCAAATGGTAATTTAGATTTTTACCCCGGTTCGCCAAAAATTGCAGAGCACTTTTTACGTCGCCAAGATAACGGTTGGTTCTTTGAGTTGCATCCACGTGACTTAGAGTTACTGCAAGACAACATGAAAGGTAAGCGTTCTATTCGCGTACGTGGTGAAAACGGCTTTCAAGGCTTAATTGGTTTATTACCACCAGCATCACGTCGAGCTTGTGTGCTTATTGACCCTCCTTACGAAATTAAAAACGACTACGATACGGTTGTTAATACCCTTGTGAAAGCGCATAAACGCTTTGCAACTGGAACGTACATGATTTGGTATCCGGTTGTAGATCGTGAGCGAATTGACAGAATGGAAGCGGGTTTAATCGCATCGGGTATGCGTAACATTCAGCTTTTCGAGCTTGCAACAGAGGCAGACACCGACGTTCACGGTATGACAGCATCGGGTATGATAGTGATCAACCCGCCATGGAAACTAAAGCAAACAATGGATGCGGTATTACCAGAGCTTGTTTCATTACTAAGCGATAGCAGTGGTTTTTATCGCAGTGAACAGTTAGTTGAAGAATAATTTCTTCAATATAAAAACGCCCAGCAATTGCTGGGCGTTTTTTTATTTAACTGTTGTTAATTCATATAAGTCGCTGCGAAGGTCGCAAGTGGCTCATCACTATCATCTAACAAGGTTAACTGTTCACCATTGATAGAGTACTTAGCTGTTGCCGCAAGCGCTGCAGACATGGCCGCTTCAATATCCATTTGTGATACACACATTTTTTTGGTGCTTGCTAATGGGTTGAATGTAAGCGTCTGCTCGTTAACCTCGTAACTACCTGAGAAGTTATTACATCCTAAGTGACCATTGGTTGAACCATCGTCTTTAAACTGTACGAAAGGTTCTTTATTTTCAACGGTGATAGCCTCACCGCTGATTGTAACTGCTTTCCAATACGTATTGGTCAATGTCACGTCTGGCTTTTTCGCTGATACTTTTGTCACTGTTACCTTGTACACATCACCAGAGGCATCTTCGGCAAATGGATTATTATGAGTGGTGCTGATGTAAAGTAATTTACCTTGATTCTCAATGCGTGCACTCACACTGTAGCGGTGACGGTCAGCAATTTTGCTTTCGTCATACTCAAGTGCCACGTTGTATGGTGGTGCACCATTTAATTCAATTTCTTGTTCGCTGATAACCTCTGCTTTGGCATCCATTTTTGATACATCAGCAAGTTGTACTTTTAATACTGAACCCGGTGGCAGCATGCTGCGGTCTAAATAAATAACCTGAGTATTGAGGGTTTTCATTGTTGATTGCTCAGCTTGTGGTGCGGCAGAGTCTTCACCACAACCTGTTAATACTAAGCTGCTCCCTAAGATCATTAAACTGCATAGAGAAGCGCGTTTGAAAGATGAGATGGTATCCGAAGCCATGATTGTTTCCTTGCGTTTTAGGGTTATGCGTCTTTGTAATTGAATAAGCATAAAGTTCGCTGACTTAATCATAGCTTAATTAACAAAAAATGGGCACTAGGCCCATTTTCTTAATTACGGATTCGCTTTAAAAAGCAAATTGAGTGCTCGTTATTTTTTCACGTATTTGGTTAGAATAACAATGCGTTGACCATCAACACGGCCTTCAATATGTTCTGGGTTGCTCGTTAAGCCAATGTTTCTTACTGCTGTGCCACGCTTAGCAACAAGGCTGCTGCCTTTCACATCAAGATCTTTAATAAGTGTCACAGTGTCACCCGCTTGAAGTACAACACCATTACTGTCGATGTGCTTAATATCGTCATCTTCAGCTAGGGCTGTTTGCGCCCATTTTAACGTGTCTTCTTCAAGATAAATCATATCTAGTGCATCTTGTGCCCAGCCGTTATCAGCAGCTAAGCGCTTTAACATGCGATAAGCCACAACTTGTACAGCAGGAGTTTGACTCCACATGCTGTCATTCAAGCAGTGCCAGTGGTTTGCAGTCAAATCAGCATTGTTTTCGATTTGATCTTTACAAGTTTGGCAAACATAAATGCATTTATCAGAATGAGCCTCTGTAACAGGCGGCACTTCGTATACAGACAGGTTATCTGTAGCGGCACAAAGTTCACATTGGTTATTACTGCGTTCGATTAGGGCTTGTTCAATGCTCATAGGAGGCTCTTTTTAGTTAACAAGGTAAGAAAAACAGCGCGCATTATAGCAAAAGCAGGTCCAAAGCGGAATATCCCTAATTATTGTAGGGGTATGCTTTTTGTGTATTTATTGATTATGGCATCTAAGCGGCCAGAATTTTTAAGTTCTTTGATTGCTGTATTTATTTTCGGTAACAATGATTGATGCTCACTGCGCAGGCGAATTTTTAGATTACCTAGCGAATGTAATGCACCAAAGCTGATATCTGCATCAAATTGCTCAGCCCAATATAATGCTGGCAGTTTATCAATTATGACGACCTCAATTCGTTGCATTTTTAACGCCTGAATGAGTTGTTGTTCAGAGTGAAAATCAACCCGTTTAAAGCGGTTATCGTCATAATAGTAATAGCCTAAAACAGTCCCTACGGGTTGATTACGAATACTGTTGAGTTGCTGCCATTGAGCCACAGAGCTTTTTAAGCTCACTAGATACTCTTCAACGGCAAACAGGGTGTTTGAGTAACTAAACTGTGGATTTTGTTTTTCTGTCTGGCTCAGCCATTCGGGACTTATGACATCAAAATCGATATGTCCTTGGTGAAGGTATTTAACGGTTCGTTTTGCAGGAAGCTCGACATGCTGCACTTGAATATCAGCAAGCAGCATAACTTGTTTTATAATTTCAGGAAGGATCCCTGGATTGCTTTTATCATCAATATAGTAAGGATAGTAGTTCCCAGAGCCGGTTACATTGTATTTCAGTACAGGTTGCTGCTCAGCCAAAACTGCTTGAGTAAGAAAAAGTAAAATTAAGAAAATCGAGTTAGAGAAGCGCAATGGTCTGATTGAATTCGTTTTCATGTACCTAGTTTGGTTGGGTTTTTGTTTTTTAGCAAGGCAAACATCTTTCACTATACTTATAACAATAGTAATGTGGAGATAGCCACATCTAAGTGAGAAGTAGAATGTCAGAATTAAGTATGGAAGGTAACAAAAGTCAGAGCATGACTCAGTATATAGCCCGGCAGCCAATATTTAATGCTGATAGAAGTTTATATGCTTACGAATTATTGTATAGGGAATCGAGCGATAATGTCTTTCCGGTAGGCACGAGTGATGGCCAAGCAACGGGGCGACTGTTTTTTAACGCGTTAATGTTGATGGGACTCGAGAAGCTAACGGGCTTTCAACCTGCGTTTATCAATCTATCGACTGACGCTATTTTGGATGACTTCCCTAAGTTGCTGCAACCACGCAGTGCGGTTATCGAAATAGTGGAGCGGGCTACTAGCATTCCCAAAGTAGTAAGCCGCGTTAAGCAATTAAAACAAGAAGGCTATTTGTTCGCGCTTGATGATTACGATGGCACAGATAAATGGCAAGATATTTTGCCTTTGATGGATTTTATTAAGCTTGAAGTTACGCAGCCGATTATCAAAACCAACATGATGATCAAAAAGCTCAAACGCAGCTTCCCAGAAACCACTATCATAGTGGAGCGCATTGAAACTTATGAAGACTTTAAGCAACTAAAAGCGGCTGGTTGCGACCTGTTTCAAGGCTACTTTTTTGCCAAGCCAGAGCTTTTAAGTTTTGGTAATGTTGAACCATCAAAAGTTGCCGTGCTTGAATTACTTAACTGTACTGCGCAAACAGATTTAAATTTTGACGCAATTCAACAACGAGTTGCTAAAGATATAGGCCTTACAGCACGCATTTTAAAATTAGTTAATGCGCGGATCAGCAATAGTCAGCAAACAATTCGTTCTATTTCACAAGCGGTTATTTACCTTGGTGAAGACGCGATTAGACAATTTGTACGGGTATTAGCGCTGAGCGAGTTAGGCAATGATAAACCGCAAGAGCTAACTAAACTGGGCTTAACAAGAGCTAAATTTATTGCGCTGATGCTTGAACCTGGTGGTAAAGACCTAGCTGAGCAAGGTTATTTAGTTGGCTTACTCTCTGTTTTAGATGCAATTTTAGATATGGAGCTTGATATCATTGCCAAAGAGTTTTCACTGGGTAGTGAGCTTTCGAGCGCATTGTTAAACTTTAATGGCATGCAAGGTGCGAGCTTACAACTTGTTAAGGCGATGGAAGAAGAGCAGTGGCAAACTGCTCATGAGCTACTAATGATGATCCGCCCTGCGTCAAAGATGGATGTGGTTTTTCAAGCTATGTACGATGCCCGTGCTTATGCCGATGAAGTGTTCGCAAGCTTATCATCGGTTACAGACTAAAAGTGCAGAGTTCGTTATGATGCGGGCTCTGAGTATTAAAAAGGTTTGTAACTAATGCGTGTTGTTTTTCCAGTACTGGCTATTTTAATTGCCTTGGCGCTACTAATCCCTGGTGTAACCCAGCCTGTGCTCACCCTAGAAGGAAAAATCGATAAATCTAAGCTTGCCAAAACAGGTATTGAAATGATTGCCGATGAAGGCGATCGCAATACCCGTAGCGTGTTAATGATGGCTTCAAGCATGTTGGGGCTTGATAAGCTTGAAGGTGAAATAGATGCCTACAAAAAAACACGCAGCATTTGGGGCACCGTGAATGAGCTAGCCAATAACAAAAACTACCTTGTTGCCGCGCTTGTTGCAGTGTTCTCGATTGTTATTCCCACTTTAAAACTCCTGATGCAATTGCTTTATTGTTTTTTACCTGCGAATAGATTTAAGCATTTGCTCGGTCAACTCATACAAAGCCTAAGTAAGTGGAGCATGGTCGATGTGTTTGTGATTGCATTGATCGTGGCCTATTTAGCAGGTAATGCCGATGGGCAAATGGGCGAGCTAATCAAAATGCATGCCGAATTGGGCGATGGATTTTGGTATTTTACTGGCTATTGCCTGTTTGCTATTGCCGCCAGCAGTAGCATTAAAATAGATAAACCCTTGTCGAGCGCGTAAATTTCGGGCTACAATTTGGGCAATTAATTTTTAAGGTATGATGATGACGCGACTTTCAAGCTACTTATTGATAGCTATGATGCTGCTCACTTTTGTGGGTCAGTCAGTTGCGTCTGTTGCTATGGTATGTGATATGCCACATGCCAGCATGCAAATGGATCATCATGCTAATATGAATGCTGACAGCGACATGAGTGATATGGATTGTTGCCATGAAGATGCAATGGATAACAGCGATTGTGCGTGTCCGTTCAATGCCTGTACAGCTCACTCACTCCTGCCGCTAAATGATTTAGTTATTAAATCAATTAAGCAGTCAGAAAAAGTCACCGTGTTAGGCGCCAGCCAGCTTAGTTTCCACGCAAGTTCTTTATATCGTCCACCTATTACTGCTTAAGCAGGATAGGTCTGTCTAAAATTCAGTAAAACGCTGAAATACTCCTTATTCTGCACCCAAAATCTATTGTTTTTTAACCATTTTTAAGATTTTTGGAGCATGTGATGATTCACAGCAAATTGATTAAGGCGCTTTCTCTAGGCGCAGTATTGATAACCTCAAGTTTAGTGAAAGCAGAGCCATTGGCGCTCAATCAGGTGATTGATTATGCATTGACTCACGAGCCTTGGTTACAGGCAAATAAATACCAGCAACAGGCGATAGAAGCGCAAAGCATTGCCGCCGGTACCTTGCCAGATCCAGTATTAACCGTTGGGCTAATGAATTTACCAACCAATGGCTTTGCCTTTGATCAAGAGGGTATGACGCAATTCAAAGTAGGCTTGTCACAACAATTTAGCCGAGGTGATAGCCTTGCCTTAGAGCAACAAGCTTTAAAACAATCGGCTGAGCAATATCCTTGGCTAAGAGCTGACCGCCAAGCACAGGTTAAAGCCATTGTTAGCGAAGCATGGCTAAATGCCTATCGTGCACAAAAAAGTATTCAACTGATCAACCAAGATAAAGCCTTATTTAATCAACTTATTGATATTACAGAGGCAAGCTATGCCAATACACTTGGAGCGACTCGCCAGCAGGATATTATTCGCGCTCAGCTAGAGCTGACTCGTCTTGAAGATAAGCTGGTGATGTTAGAGCAACAGTTTGATAGTGCCAAAAAGCGACTAGCTCAATGGCTACCTATTGAAATGCTAAACGGTTCCGTGAGCGATGAAAATACCAAGGTGGCTGCACTAATGCCTTATCAAGAGCTTGCACCATCGGGGGTGACTGAAGTGCTGATGAGCCACCCGGCAATTATCGCCATTGATCATGCAATGCGTGCTAAAAACACTCAAGTGCAAGTGGCGAAAGAAGCGTATAAACCGCAATTTGGTATGAACCTAGGCTATGGCTATCGTGATGATACACCTATGGGTGACTCTCGCGCTGACTTATTCTCTATTGGGGTGAGTGTTGATTTACCGCTGTTTACTGATAACCGTCAAGACCAACAAGTTAATGCGGCAATAGCTAATGCCGAGGCGGTAAAGACCAACAAACTTATTACTCTACAAAAACTGCAAGGTCAGTATTTTAAAGAGCTTAGCCAGTTGAGCCGACTTGCTCAGCGCAAAGCGTTGTATCAACAGCAGCTATTACCGCAAATGGCAGAGCAGGCTGAGGCGACTTTAAATGCTTACACCAACGATGATGGTGACTTTTCAGAAGTGATGCGCGCACGCATCAGCGAACTTAACGCAAAAATTGATGCGTTGAATATCGAAATAGACAAACAAATAACCCTCGCTCGCCTTAACTATTACGCAGCAGCAAAAGATAACCAAATAAATGCAGCACAAAGCCAAGGAGCTAGCAATGAATAATACAGTGAAATTAGTTATCGCTTTGGCGGTAGGTGCAGCATTGGCAACGGCTGTAAATAAATTGGCTGAGCCAGATCATGAAGCTATGCCAAGCGCTGAGAAAAAGCCGCTATATTGGGTAGCACCTATGGACAGTAATTACCGCCGTGATGAACCGGGTTTATCGCCAATGGGTATGGAATTAGTCCCCGTTTATGAGGAGCAAAGTAGCGCTGAAGACAGCCCAGGTACTGTGAGGATCTCACCCGCGGTCGTTAATAACTTAGGGGTAAGAACAGCGCCTGTACGTTTTAAATCATTACAAACGACGGTTGATACGGTTGGCTATGTGCAATACGACCAAGACCAACTCGTGCATATTCACCCTCGTGTCGAAGGCTGGATAGAAACCTTATATGTTAAAGCCGCAGGTGACCAAGTTAAGCAAGGCGAGCCACTTTATACCTTGTATTCTCCACAGCTAGTGAATGCGCAAGAAGAGCTATTGCTTGCACTTAAACGTAATAATGCTGTGCTTATACGTGCGGCAAAAGCACGCTTAGCCTCACTGAATGTTTCTGACGATTTTATTGCCCGATTAGAGCAAAGCCAAAAGGTGAGGCAAAACATTACCTTTTATGCCAAGCAAAGTGGCGTACTGGATGAGCTAAATATCCGCGAAGGTTTCTTTGTGAAACCAGGCACAACTATGATGAGTATTGCCCACCTAGAAGAAGTGTGGGTTGAGGCTGAAGTTTTTGAGCGTCAAGCAGGGCTTATTCATAAAGGCTTGCCTGTTACCATGAGCTTAGATTACTTACCGGGCAAACGCTGGCAAGGCAAGGTCGATTATATTTACCCAACCCTTGATGAGAAAAACCGTACCCTTCGCGTACGTTTACGCTTTGCCAACCAAGATGGCTTACTCAAACCGAATATGTTTGCTGAAGTGAGTATTACTACTAAGCCAACAGAGCCACAATTAGTGATAGCCAAAGAAGCGGTGATCCGCACAGGTAGCCAAGACCGTGTCGTGATTGATTTAGGTGAAGGTCGCTTTAAATCAGTGGCTGTGACGCTAGGCCGTAGTGATAATCATGATGTCGAAATTTTATCAGGCTTATTGAAAGACGATAACGTTGTGGTTTCAGCGCAGTTCTTAATAGATTCCGAATCAAGTAAGAGTTCTGACTTTATGCGTATGCAAGAACCGGATAGTGAGAGCGCAATGGTGAATGGCGTGATCAACAGCATTGACCGTGAAGCCAGAACGGCCGTGATCAGTCGCGAAGCCATCCCTAAGTGGGGTCGCGGGGCTGCAACTATGGAATTTCATTTTTCGCCGCGCATCGATATGTCTAGTTTGCAAAGCGATGATGAAGTGCATTTTACCTTTAAATTGGTGGACGGTGAGTTTGTGATTTTTGACATCATGACCATGAGCCACCCTATGCAAGGAGAAATGCAATGATAGCTGCCGTGATCCGTTGGTCAGTCGGTAATCGCTTCTTTGTATTACTGCTGTCTTTAATGTTGGCAGGCTTTGGGGTTTTTTCTTTAAAGAATACCCCAGTTGATGCCTTGCCTGACTTATCTGATGTACAAGTTATTGTAAAAACATCTTATCCAGGACAAGCGCCTCAAGTGGTGCAAGACCAAGTAACGTTCCCTATCACCACAGCCATGCTGTCGGTGCCGGGAGCTGAAACGGTAAGGGGCTTTTCGTTTTTTGGTGACTCTTATGTATACGTTATTTTTAACGAAGACACCGACCTTTATTGGGCCCGTAGTCGGGTGCAAGAGTATTTGAGTCAAGTAAGTGCTCGCTTACCAGATTCAGCAAGGCCTGAACTTGGCCCTGATGCAACAGGGGTGGGTTGGATTTACTTGTATGCGCTGGTGGATAAAACCGGTAAGCACGATATTAGCCAGCTACGAAGCCTGCAAGACTGGTTTTTAAAATTTGAGCTGCAAACTGTGCCGGGCGTATCAGAAGTAGCGTCTGTTGGCGGTATGGTTAAGCAATATCAGGTGAATGTCGACCCCGATAAATTGCGTGCTTATGGTATTCCGCTGAGTTTAATTCAAACAGCAATTAAACAAGGTAACCAAGAGCGTGGCGCTTCAGTGGTCGAAATGGCTGAAGCCGAATACATGGTATCGAGCACAGGTTATATTAAAAGTGTCGCAGATTTAGAAGCCATTCCGCTGGGTACTAATGCCAATGGCACGCCACTGCAATTACGTGATGTGGCTGATATAAAACTTGGGCCGCAAATGCGCCGTGGTATTGCCGAACTAAACGGCGAGGGTGAAGTAACCGGTGGGGTGGTAGTGATGCGCTTTGGAGAAAATGCCGAAGCAACCATCAAACTAGTAAAAGAAAAACTAGAGTCGCTCAAAAAAGGCCTGCCTGAGGGCGTTGAAATCATCCCTGTGTACGACCGCTCAAACCTTATTACCCAAGCGCTTGATAACTTAAGCTCAAAGTTAATTGAAGAGTTAATCGTCGTAGCCTTAGTGTGTGTGGTGTTTTTATTCCATATACGCTCATCGATCGTAGCCATTATCACGCTGCCAATGGGTATTTTAACGGCTTTTGTAGTTATGTATTGGCAAGGTATAAACGCTAATATCATGTCGCTTGGTGGGATAGCGATTGCTATTGGTGCAATGACAGATGGTGCTATCGTGATGATAGAAAATATGCATAAGCATATGGAGAAAACCCCACTGACCGATGAAAACCGTTGGCAAGTAGTGATAGACTCAGCCGCAGAAGTCGGGCCCGCGTTATTCTTTAGTTTATTAATTATTACCGTCAGCTTTATGCCAGTGTTTATTCTTGAAGCACAAGAAGGGCGCATGTTCTCGCCACTGGCTTATACAAAAACCTATGCAATGGCGGCCTCGGCTGGTTTAGCGATTACACTGGTGCCGGTATTAATGGGCTACTTTATTCGCGGTAAGGTTATTTCGGAGCAGAAAAACCCAGTAAACCGCTTATTAGTGGCAGCCTATAAACCCTTGTTAAATGCAGTATTAAAAGCGCCGAAAACAACATTGGTACTGGCCTTAGTGTTGGCTGTTATCGGTTTTTATCCGGTTAATAAAATTGGTAGTGAGTTTATTCCTCCTCTTGATGAGGGCGACTTAATGTATATGCCAACGACTTACCCAGGTATTTCAATTGGTAAGGCCCGTGAAATCTTACAGCAGACCGATAAGCTAATTGCCAGTGTGCCAGAGGTCGAATCGGTATTTGGTAAGGTAGGTCGTGCAGACACTGCCACAGATCCTGCGCCGCTCACCATGATCGAAACCTTTATTCAGTTAAAGCCAAAGTCACAGTGGCGCGAGGATATGACAACCGAAAAACTCAAAAAAGAGCTCGATAATCTGGTTAAGTTCCCAGGGCTTACCAATGCGTGGGTTATGCCAATCAAAACCCGAATCGACATGCTTGCCACTGGGATTAAAACGCCTGTGGGGATCAAAGTAGCAGGGCCAAAGCTGAGCGAAATTCAAAAAATCGGTGAGCAAATTGAAGTCATCTTAAAAGATTTACCGGGCACGGCTTCGGTTTATTCTGAGCGCGTTGCCGGCGGTCGCTACATCAAAGTTGATATCAACCGTGAAAAAGCAGCACGGTACGGTTTAAACATTGCTGATGTGCAACAGGTTGTTGCTACTGCTATCGGTGGTATGAATGTGACAGAAACGGTTGAAGGGCAAGAGCGTTACCCGGTTAACTTACGTTATCCACAAGATTATCGCGACTCGCCAGAAGAGCTTAAGTTGTTACCGATAGTGACACCAAACGGACAGCGTATCGCATTGGCCGATGTAGCTCATGTCTTTATCGAAGATGGCCCGCCGGGTATTAAAAGTGAAAATGCCCGCATTAATGGCTGGAGCTTAATCGACATTGAAGGCAGTGATATTGGCAGTTATGTTGAGCGTGCGCAACAAGCGCTGCATGAGCAACTCGAGCTACCTGCTGGTTACTCAATTACGTGGGCGGGGCAATATGAATATATGGAGCGCGCAAAAGCTAAACTCAGTTACGTATTGCCATTAACCTTGGCAATTATTGTGGTGCTGTTATACCTCAATTTTAGAAGCTTTATTGAGGTGGCAATGATCATGCTGACCTTACCGCTTGCGATGATAGGCGGTATTTGGCTGATGTACCTTGAAGGCTTTAACTTCTCGGTTGCTGTTGGGGTTGGTTTTATTGCCCTAGCTGGGGTTGCTGTGGAAATTGGCGTGATCATGCTGGTTTATCTCAACCAAGCTTATCAAGATGCTAAAGCGCAATCAGCACAGTTCACGGTTACAGAGCTGCGCCAAGCAATCATCAATGGTGCAGGCCTTCGGGTTAGACCAGTGATGATGACAGTTGCCACTATTATCATAGGGTTACTGCCAGTGCTTTATGGCACTGGAACGGGCAGTGAGGTGATGAGCCGAATAGCCGCGCCTATGGTCGGTGGGATGCTAAGTGCCATAGTTTTAACGCTACTTGTGTTACCTGCGCTTTACTTTATATGGCGTAGACGCCACCTATAAATTTTACAGTCAGTGTGTAACTTGTACGCTTTTCCTTGCTGTAAGTTACACACTTTATTTTTAAAGTACTGAAAATTAATGAGTTTATTGCTGGTGTGATTTATGCAAAGTCATATTAAATTGATTTTGATAAGGAATGCACATGCAAGTTAAAACAATACAACAAGTTTATGATTGGACCGTGTTATTTCATACTCAAATGGCAGCTAACTTCCACAGTGTTAAAGACTTACTGGACGAGCATAATCAAATGCTGGTGGATTATTACCTGCAATATGAGAAGAAACTGGCAGAAGATCTCGTTGGCTTTAAAGCTATTACAGAAATAAACACGCTTGATACCTATTGCTATGAGTATTTTGCTGAAAACCCAGAGCTAATTACTTTTAACGATATCAGCACAGATCAGCAAATTGATGAAAAGGCGATTCAGGTTTACTTAACCACGCAACACCAAAAAGTAATCGACTTATACGAGTACTTGGTATCGCGAGCTGATACAGAGCAAAGCAAAGAAAAGCTCGAACGTTTACTTGAGCTTGAACATCAAGGCCTTAAGCAAATGATGCAAAGCTCAAACCGCCATATGGATATGTAGTCTTTAATGAAAATCGAGTAAGAAGCCGACTTTTTTAAGGTATTTTTGCTCTTGCTGTAAGTCAGCTAAAAGCAAGGTATGTTCTTTAAGCCACTTATTGTGAAACTTTAAGAACATACTATTTTGCTTGGCTGTTACCTCAAGCTTAAAGCCTTGATCGGTAATACGCTTTTGGTTCAACAATACAGCTAAGCGCAAAATCACGATAAGCTGCAATATTTCATAATGCTGCATGGTATGTAGTGCAGGAAACTCTTCTAAACGAATTTTTTTACGATAAAAACGGATCATGCAACTAAGCAAGGTTTGTTGTTGCTGCGTAAAGCCAGGCAACTGACTATTCGCAACGATATACGCACTGTGCTTATGTATCCCTGATGAATTAACCCCTAAGCCAATTTCATGCAGCTGCGCGGCCCAATCCAGCAAGTTGATGTAGTCAGGATCGGTAAGTTGCCATGCCTCTTTTACTTGTTCAAACAGCCACTTTGCAGTTGTCGAGACGCGGTTAGCATGCTCTTTATCTATGGCGTTACGCTCAGATAGGTTCGCTATGGTATTAGTGCGAATATCTTTGTGGGCGAGCTTTTGTTGCATTTCATGTAGCAGGCCTTCACGAAGTGAAAAGTCGCTGTATTGCAACGCTTCGATTTTAAACAGCCTAAATACCGCAATTAAAATAGCTAAACCACCACATATACTCACTTGCCGCTCAGGTGTAAGACCTTCAATTTGTAGCGCTTTTATTTGTTTAGCTGCAATAAACTGAGTTTTTAGTTCTAATAATCGCTCTAATGTAATCAGCTCTTGCTCGGCATCGTTAGCATTGATCATGGCAAGGATAGATTTAATAGTGCCTGATGTTCCCACCACTGATTGCCAGCCAGCCGATAAGTAATTGGCAAAAATCACTTCGAGCTCTTGCTCTGCACGAACTTCAGCTTTGGCAAAGCGCTTAGCACTGATTTGTCCATCTGCAAAAAATTGCTTGGTGTAACTAACACAGCCCATATTGCGGCTAGTAAGTAATTTATGTTTAAAGTGTTTGCCAATGATGAGTTCGGTACTGCCGCCGCCGATATCAATGACTAAGCGGTTTTCATCGTGATGAATGTAATGGGCAACACCTTGGTAAATTAAGCGCGCTTCCTCTTGCCCCGATATTACTTCGATTGGGTAAGGAAACACTTTACTTGCTTGGGTTAAGAACGAATGAATATTTTTAGCGCGGCGTAATGTGTAAGTGGCGGCCACTTTGACATTCTCAAGGGGGAAGTCCTGCAAGGTAGTAGCAAACTGCTTAAGAATCGCCAGCGCGCGTTCGATTGCTTCTTGGCTTAAATGATTTTTATCATCTAAACCGTCAGCTAAATAAACGCGCTGTTTTTCTTTGTGTAAGATTTGCAAAGAGCCATCGACCTCTCTTGCCACCACTAAATGAAAACTGTTTGAGCCTAAATCAACGGCAGCAATTGAGGGATAATCATTCATTATTATAGTTACTTTCCCATTTCTTAAGGTGGTCATAAATGGCAATTTGCGAGCGAATTTTCTTACGATTGCCGCGGCGCACATAGCTGTTTTTTTGTTCGCTATCGATTATGCGTGCTTTTGTTCTATCTTTAAACTGTAGCTCAAGAATATCAATAATAAGCTGTTTTAATTTTTCATCATAAATCGGTGCGGCTACTTCAACACGGTGATCAAGATTTCGGGTCATCCAGTCTGCCGATGAAATATACACTTTTTCGTCGCCATTATTATGAAACACCATCACCCGAGGGTGCTCTAAAAAGCGGTCAACAATGCTAATAATGCGAATATTTTCGTTAACGGCAGAGGGCACTAACGAACACATGCCACGCACAATAATACGAATTTTCACACCGCGTCTTGCGGCAAAGTAGAGGTGATCAACCAGCTCTTTATCAACAAGGTTGTTTATTTTGAGCGTAATTCTACCAGCCTTACCATGTTCTACATTTGTTATTTCAGCATCAATTAGCGACATAATAGTTTGTCGTGCGTTGACTGGCGAAATCATCAAATGATCAAATTGAAATGGTTTATAGCTGCTTTCGATAAACTTAAACACACTATCGCACTCTTCACTAATGCCCTCAAACTTGGTGAATAAGCTAAAGTCAGTGTAGATTTTGGCGGTTTTTTCGTGGAAGTTACCCGTGCCTATATGGGCATATTTCACTATGTTGTTCTTTTCTTTACGGTGAATAACGCATAACTTACTGTGAACTTTCAACGCAGGAATACCAAAGATCACTTTAACACCGGCATTGCTTAGGATTTTTGCCCATTCAATATTGTTTTGTTCATCAAAACGCGCTTTCAGCTCAACCATAACGGTTACGTGTTTGCCATTTTTTGCTGCATTAATAAGCGTAGAGACAAGTCGAGACTGACTCGCAACGCGATAAATATTGACCTTAATTTGGGTTACATCTGGGTCAAATGCTGCTTGACGTACAAATTCAAGTAAATGATTAAAGGTGTGATAAGGGTAATACAGTAAAATATCTTGTTCTGAAATGGCATCAAACACACTTGAGTGATTGTTAAAAGCCGTGCTTTGTAATGCCGGTAGTGGTTTGTTTTCTAAATACTGACGGCCAACATTCGGAAACGCAATAAAGTCGCGGAAATTACGATAGCGACCGCCGGGGATCAACGCATCATGTTGGCTTATATTAAGGCGCTTTTTCATCACTTTAAGCATTTCAGCTGGCATGCTCTCGTCATAAACAAGGCGCACAGGCTCTGCAGAAATACGTTGTTTTAGACCTTTTGACATTTTATCGAGCAAGCCTTCTTCAAGCTCGTCATCTAAATTGTATTCGGCATCACGGGTTAATTTGATGGCATAACATTGAATATCATCAAAGCTAAAAAAGCTGCTAAACACATCGCGAATAAAGTAGGCGATGATATCATCAAGCATCACAATGGTTTTGTGACGGCGCGTTTTCTCTGGTGGTAAAATAACAAAACGAGATACGCGGTCGGTTGGCACTTCCATCATGGCATAATGACTTTTTTGGTTGGTCATCTCGACAAACAAATAGGTCATGGTGTCGTTGATTTGATCTGAGTAGTCTTTCTTTTCAGAGAGTAAAATCGGCAATATGTGTTGCAGCACATTGTCGTGGAAGAATTTTTTCAGCCAACTCAAGTGAAATTCAGATAGCTCCTCAGGTAACTCAACGTGAATATTGTGCTCGTTTAAGTCATTTAAAATGTCTTTATGAATTTGGTTAAACTTTTTACCAAGCTGCAGCACTTTACTTTGGATCTGATGAAGTAATATTTCGTCTTCTTCAAAGTTCGCATCAGGAATTTTATTAAGTAATATGCGGCGCTTTACATCAGCAACACGAACACGGAAAAACTCATCCATGTTGTTTGAGTAAATACCTAAAAAGCGCATGCGCTCAATAATCGGGTTCGATTTATCTTTGGCTTCTTGCAGCACGCGTTCATTAAAAGACAGCCAACTTAGCTCTTTGGCAAAGTAATTAACGGCTTGAGAAGAAGAATGTGATGCGTTCATCTGGTTTTCCAACGTTTATAGCTAGTTAGAATATAGAGGATGCAGATGACGTTTATATGACGTATTTATCACTTTTATGACATACATGTCAGTTATGTGACATGTATGTCATTAATTTTAAAGCTTAGTTTAAGTTTAAATATCCCTATAAACTTGCTTGTTATGCGTCCTCAATATCAACAATTAAGTCTGTGGTAATAGACTCGAGTGCCGTGATTACTTCGTCCTTGTTCATGCCTATTGGCAAAGCGACGGTGGCAACAGCACTAAAAATTGGCACACCCCAGTTAGGTGCACTTTGTTGTTTTGAATTTAGGTGAGTGATATTCGCCCCTTTGTGACGAATAACGCTGGCAAGCTCTTGCACAATGCCAGGTCTGTCGTTGCCAGTAATGACAAAATTGATTTGTTCAGATTTTTCTTCTGAAAGTGTTTCGGCGCCGCGTTCAATTCTGATTTCTAAATACGGCAAACTATGCAATGCGTCTTGCAGCTCTTGCAGGTGCTCTTCAGGTACTGCTGCCTCAATGATCCCTGCAAAGTGACCTGCAAGGTGGCTCAAATTACTGCTTAACCAGTTACCATGATGGTTTAAAATTGTGGCTGAAAGGTCTTCAACTAGGCCGGGTTTATCTGGCCCCAAAATAGTAATTACTAACTGCTTCATACTTATATCTCTATAAAAATGCCTCTGAAAAATGCAATAAAAGGAAGGAGGCGTTGGTTAAAAATGATTCTTATTGTCGAAAAAAACAAGTCATCTTGAGTATTGATGCAGTTTTATTGTTTGTCCAATTTTTTCCATATAGTTATAAAAAATTAGTTATAACAGTTTGTTAGCTTGTCAATTTGGTCGTTATAAATACGCAGAGCAATGTCGCAATTTGGTCATTTTTTAACTTTAAAATACGTACCTGAAATACTCGCTTTATTACACTGAATTATGACGTTTGTAACATTACTGTCATCTTGGTGAAATATAATGCGCGCAACGTTAAGATTTAAGGGTGTTTTGATGACTTCCAATCCGAATAAACCTACCTTTCATACGGATAGAAGCCGTCTATTTAAAGACAGGTTTGCCAAGTGGGGTATTTCCGCAGGTGGCGTAATGGTGCTAGTAGCACTGCTACTTATATTCTTTTACCTTCTTTATGTTGTTCAACCTATTTTTGAGTCAGCAAAAGTAGATACACGTAACAGTGTAAAACTACAAAATGCGTCAGAAGTTGTGGGTCTTGGCATTGAAGAACAAACAGAAATTGCCTTTTTACTTGGTGAAAAAGGTAATGTGGACTTTTATAATGTTGAAAAAGAGCAGTTTGGTAAAAAGATCACCACTCTTAATACAGAATTACCAAGCGATGTAAGCAGCTTTGCAAGCTCTGCACCGTTTCAGGGCCAATACGCATACGGCCTAGAAAATGGCTCTGTGGTTGTGGTTGCGCCAAAATTCCTAGTGACATTCCCGAACAATCAACGCCAATTAACACCACGTTTAGATTATCCGCTGGGTGATATGGCGCTTGAAGTTGATGAGCAAGGTGCGGCAATCACTAAATTTGCATTTAGCCACTACGAAGATAAAACAGCTGTTGTTGCTTTAACGGCTGACAAGCGCGTTATATTCAGCAGCTTTGTGGGTGAAGAAAACATGTTCACCGGCGAAGTAGAGTGGGTTGTTGAGCGTACTGAGCTTGATATCGAAGGTCGTGTTGATGAGCTATTAATCTCACCAGATACAACACGTACATTCGTGCGTTCAGCAAATCAAATTTACGTATATGATACCCGTTACCCTTCTGAAGTTGAGCAAATCCAACTGCTTGCAGCTAACGAAGAAAACGCGAACCTAGTTTCAACTCAGCTATTAGCTGGTGCCAACTCACTGATGCTTGCTAACGATAATGGCGAAGTATCACAGTGGTTTGAAGTAAACACTGAAAATGGCCGTGAGTTCCAAAAGATTCGTGCATTTGAAACCAGCAAGCAATCGAAACTAAACATTTTTACAGAGTTCTATCGTCGTACCTTCTTCACAGCAGGTGCTAACGGTGAGCTAGGTATTTATTACACAACCAGTGATGCAAAACTGTGGCAAGGTAAAGTAAGCGACGGTCCAATTCAAAACTTTGCAATTGCACCTCGTTCAAATGCGGCACTTATTCTTGCTGATGACGCGCTAAAAGTAATTGAAATTCATAACGAGCACCCAGAAGTAACTTGGTCTGCCTTGTGGCAAGAAGTATGGTACGAAGGTTACCCAGAGCCGGGCTACATTTGGCAGTCAACGTCTGCAAGTGATGACTTTGAATCTAAGTTCTCATTAGTGCCAATTTCATTCGGTACGATTAAAGCGGCAATGTACGCAATGTTATTTGCGGTACCCATTGCGCTTTCAGCGGCAATTTACACGGCGTACTTTATGTCGAGTGAATTACGTAAAGTGGTTAAGCCGACTGTAGAAATCATGGAAGCATTACCAACGGTAATCCTAGGTTTCTTAGCGGGTCTTTGGTTAGCACCATTAATTGAAGAGCATTTACCTGCGATTATTGGATTATTGGTGTTGCTACCAATCGCTATTTTATTAACGGCTTTTGGCTGGAACAAGCTACCGGCGTCAATTCGTCACCGTATTCCTGAAGGTTCGCACTCAATTTTACTTATTCCAGTGGTTATTTTCATTGGTTGGTTATCGTTTGCGATGAGTAACTCAATTGAGCTTTGGATGTTTGACGGCAATGTGCGTCAGTACTTAACCAATGAACTGGGTATGACGTTTGACCAACGTAACTCACTAGTTGTTGGTATTGCGATGGGCTTTGCTGTTATCCCGACTATCTTCTCAATTGCTGAAGATGCGGTATTCAGTGTTCCTAAGCACTTATCAAACGGTTCATTAGCACTAGGTGCAACGCAATGGCAAACATTGGTTCGCGTAGTATTACTAACAGCAAGCCCAGGTATCTTCTCAGCAGTAATGATGGGTCTAGGCCGTGCTGTAGGTGAAACAATGATTGTACTAATGGCAACAGGTAATACACCTATTATGGACTGGAGTATTTTCCAGGGTATGAGAACACTTGCAGCGAATATCGCGGTAGAAATGCCTGAGTCTGAGGTAGGTAGCTCGCATTATCGCATTCTATTCTTAGCAGCATTTGTATTATTCATATTCACATTCATTTTCAACACAGTGGCTGAGTTTGTTCGACAGCAACTGCGTGATAAATACAGTTCAATGTAGGTGGAGAGACACGACATGGTAAAGCAGTGGTTTAAGTCTGGTTCTCCTTGGATTTGGATGACCGGCGGTGCGGTAAGCATCAGTTTAATCTCGGTTCTTGGCTTACTAGCCATGATTGCTTGGAAAGGTTTAAGCTTTTTCTGGCCATCAGAAGTAGTGCAATTTGAGCTGCAAGGCTCAGTTGAAAAACAAACTGTTATCGGTGAAATTTATGACCGTGAACTAGTTGCAAAATCACGTATTGAGGCGACGGGCGTTGATTTATCTCATTACGATAAAGAGCAACTAGAGCGTTTATTGATTAAAACAGGTAACCGTGAGTACGTAGCTCTAGATTTCCGTTGGGTACTAGAGACAGACATCACATCGCGTACTGCGCCAGCTGAGCTTGCTGTATTCGAGCGTAGTAAAAACGGTAACTTCTACGGTTATGTAGAACAGGTTATTAAAGACGGTGAAGTTATCACTGATAACAAAATCGACGTGCTTTATGATCTTGTAGACCGTGCTGTTGACCTGAATGACCAAGCGTTAGACTTACAAAATGGTGATATTGGTCATATTAACTATGAACTTGAGCGTTTACGCTTAAGAGAAAAGGCATACCAGCTTGATAACGAACTAACCGATGAGCGTGTTGCTGAGCTTGCACAAGCGCGTGCTGAGCTACGTGCTGAGTACACAGTGTTAGAAAAGCAGTTATTTGCGCTTCGTAAACAAGCAAAGCGTGACCAAGTAACAGTAAGAGACATGCGTGGTGAAGTGGTTACTTTACCTCTGTATCAAGTTCTTGATGTGTGGTTCCCTAATGACATGGGCTTCTTTGCTAAGCTTGGTCATTACTTTGTACAACTTGGTAAGTTTGTAGCAGATGACCCACGTGAAGCAAACACTGAAGGCGGTGTATTCCCAGCGATTTTCGGTACCGTGTTCATGGTATTACTAATGGCAGTGATTGTGACGCCGTTTGGTGTGGTTGCAGCGATTTACTTACATGAATACGCGGCAAAAAATGCCGTGACTAAGATGATCCGTATCGCGGTAATCAACCTTGCGGGTGTACCATCGATTGTATACGGTGTATTTGGTCTAGGTTTCTTTGTATACATGCTCGGTGGCAGCATTGACCAATTGTTCTACCCAGAGTCATCGCCAAGCCCAGTATTTGGTACGCCTGGTGTGATTTGGTCTGCATTAACGCTAGCAATTTTAACGCTGCCTGTTGTTATTGTTTCGACTGAAGAAGGTTTATCGCGTATTCCAAGTACGGTTCGTCATGGTTCATTAGCACTTGGCGCAACAAAAGCAGAAACGCTATGGCGTATCATCATTCCGATGGCAAGCCCAGCGATTATGACAGGTTTAATCTTAGCGGTTGCACGTGCAGCCGGTGAAGTAGCACCACTAATGCTTGTTGGTGTTGTTAAGATGGCGCCAACACTGCCACTTGACGGTAACTTCCCATACATACATTTAGATAGAAAATTTATGCACTTAGGTTTCCACATTTACGATGTTGGTTTCCAAAGCCCTAACGTAGAAGCGGCACGTCCGCTGGTATATGCCACGGCATTCTTACTGGTATCAGTAATTATCGCCCTGAATATCACCGCGATTGGTATTCGTAACCACTTACGCGAAAAGTTTAGAGCTCTTGAGCATTAATACAGAATTTTTATAGGTAGACAGAGATGATTACAGTTGCACCACAAGTAAACCAAGCGAAAAGCGCGGCAAAGCTAGATTTAGATAACCTAACTGCAGAACAAACAGCGTTAGAGATTAAAGACTTAGATCTATACTACGGTGATAAACAAGCGCTTAGCGGCGTAAATATGAACATCCCAAAAGGTCAGGTAACAGCATTTATCGGTCCATCGGGTTGTGGTAAATCAACACTTTTACGTTGTATCAACCGTATGAACGACCTTGTTGATAGCTGTCGTATCGATGGTGAGATCTTACTACATGGTCACAATATCTATGATAAGAATGTAGATGTTGCTGCACTACGAAGAAATGTCGGGATGGTATTCCAACGTCCTAATCCATTTCCAAAATCAATCTACGAAAATGTCGTTTATGGCCTACGCTTACAAGGTATTAAAGAAAAGCGTAAACTAGACGAAGTGGTTGAACAATCTTTACGTGGCGCGGCGTTATGGGATGAAGTTAAAGACCGTTTACACGATAGTGCATTTGGCCTATCGGGTGGTCAGCAACAGCGTCTTGTTATTGCTCGCTCAATTGCTATCGAGCCTGAAGTACTACTTCTGGATGAGCCTACATCGGCACTAGATCCAATTTCTACTTTAGTTATCGAAGAGCTAATTAACGACTTAAAGAATAAGTTTACCGTGGTAATCGTTACTCACAACATGCAACAGGCTGCTCGTGTATCAGACCAAACTGCGTTTATGTACATGGGTGAGTTGATTGAGTATTCAGATACCAATACGTTATTTACAACACCAAGCAAAAAGAAAACAGAAGACTACATTACAGGTCGTTACGGTTAGTCAATAAAGTCACTTGGTACCGTAAACGAAATTTATAGAGGTAGACAATGGAACATAATATCAATAAACACATTTCGGGCCGCTTTAATGAAGAGCTTGAAAATGTGCGTAACCATGTATTAAACATGGGTGGTTTAGTTGAGCAACAACTAAACAGTGCACTGGATGCTGTTAGTAATGGTGATGCCGATCTTGCACAAAAAGTTCGTGAAAACGACTACAAAGTAAATGCAATGGAAGTGAACATCGACGAAGAATGTACACGCATTATCGCTCGCCGTCAGCCGGCAGCGAGTGACTTACGTCTTGTAATTGCTATTGCAAAAACAATTGCCGATTTAGAGCGTATTGGTGATGAAGCTGAGCGTATTGCTAAAGTTGCGCTGGACTCATTCACAAAAGATCAGCAAGACCTACTGGTGAACATTGAAAACATGGGTCGCCAAGTATCGAAAATGCTTCATGATGTACTTGATGCATTTGCACGTATGGATGTGCAATGTGCGTTTGAAGTACATAAAGAAGACGCCAAAGTTGACCGCGAATACGAAGCAATTACCCGTCAAATCATGACATATATGATGGAAGATCCACGCTCAATCCCGAAAATTATGGATTTAGTGTGGTCAGTTCGTTCATTAGAGCGTATTGGCGACCGTTGCCAGAATATTGCTGAATACATCATCTATTTTGTTAACGGCAAAGATATTCGTCATACATCTCAAGAAGATATCGAAAAGTCGCTGTAAATTTAACCGCAACTTTTCATTATTAAAACGAGCGGCCTTTGGCCGCTTTGTCTATTATTGGTGATGTAAGGCAGAAAAAGCGTTCACAATCGAACACAATGCTGTAAAATTCGCAGCTGCCAAAGCATACTAATTTATAAAGGGTCAGTTATGCCTACAAATGCATTTTTAGGGGTTTTTGCTAAATCACCTATTAAGCCTATGGAAGATCACATTAAGAAAGTACATCAAGCAAGTAAAGCATTGATCCCTTTCTTTAATCACGTGTTTAAAGAAGAATGGCAAGAAGCGGAAGAAATCCGTCTAAACATTCGTAATTTAGAGCGTGAAGCTGATGAAATGAAACGTAACATCCGCCTTCAACTACCTCGTGGCTTATTTATGCCAGTTGAGCGTACCGATTTGCTAGAGCTTGTTACTCAACAAGACAAAATTGCTAACAAAGCAAAAGATATCGCAGGTCGTGTAGTTGGTCGTGAGATGATCATACCTACCGAAATCCAAACAGATTTCCTTGCTTATGTAACTCGTTGTGTTGATGCGACTAAACAAGCGTCAAAAGCAATCAATGAGCTAGATGAGCTGCTTGAAACGGGCTTCAAAGGTCGCGAAGTGACTTTAGTTGAAAAAATGCTCGTTGAATTGGACGCTATTGAACAAGACACGGATGACATGCAGATCAAAATTCGCCGTCAATTGCGCGCCATCGAAAATGAACTTAACCCTGTTGACGTGATGTTCTTATACAAGATCATTGAGTGGGTAGGCGAGCTTGCAGATATTGCAGAGCGCGTAGGTTCTCGTCTTGAGCTGATGTTAGCTCGTTAATTAAAAATCAGTTCAAACACGAAAAAAATTAAAGGTTCACACAATGGATATCATTGCAAATTACGGCACGTTATTGGTTTTAACTGCCGCCGCAGTCGGTTTCTTCATGGCTTATGGTATTGGTGCAAATGACGTTGCCAATGCGATGGGTACATCAGTAGGCTCAAAAGCACTTACAATTAAACAAGCAATCATCATCGCGATGGTGTTTGAATTCGCTGGCGCATACCTTGCCGGTGGTGAGGTTACATCTACAATCCGTAAAGGGATTATCGATGCCACGCCGTTTATGGACATACCTGAGTTAATGATACTAGGTATGATTGCCGCGTTATTCGCTGCAGGTAGCTGGTTATTAATTGCCTCTTTCTTAGGCTGGCCAGTATCTACGACTCACTCAATCATCGGTGCCATCATTGGTTTCGCATTAGTTGCAGTAGGTAGCGAAGCAATCCAATGGAACAAGGTAATGGGTATCGTAGGTAGCTGGATTGTTACCCCTGCTATCTCTGGTTTTATTGCTTACTTGATTTTCATGAGTGCGCAAAAGCTAATTTTTGACACTGATGCACCACTTAAAAATGCTAAGCGTTTTGTACCTATCTATATGGGTCTAGCGGGCTTCATCATGTCGCTTGTAACAATCAAGAAAGGCTTAAAGCACATTGGTATCAACTTAGGTGCTGTTGAAGGCTATGCCCTTTCTATCGCGATTGCTGTTGTAGTTGCTATCATCGGTAAGATTGCGATTGCTCGCCTTAAAATTGACCCTAAAGCTGACAAAGCAATGCAATTCAACAACGTTGAGAAAGTGTTCGCAGTACTAATGGTACTAACGGCATGTTGTATGGCTTTCGCACACGGTTCAAATGACGTTGCTAACGCAATCGGTCCACTAGCTGCTGTTGTAAACATTGTTGAGCACAACGGTGAAATCGCTAAGAAAGCGGCTATCGCATGGTGGATTTTACCACTAGGTGGTTTAGGTATTGTTGCTGGTCTTGCTATTTTAGGTAAGAAAGTAATTAAAACAATCGGTGAAGGTATCACGCACTTAACACCAAGCCGTGGTTTTGCTGCTGAGCTTGCTGCTGCTTCTACAGTTGTTATCGCATCAGGTACTGGTTTACCTATTTCTACTACGCAAACACTTGTAGGTGCGGTTTTAGGTGTAGGTATGGCACGCGGTATTGCAGCACTTAACATGGGTGTTGTAAGAAACATTGTAGTTTCTTGGGTAATTACATTGCCAGTTGGCGCAGCCCTTGCTATTGTTATTTTCTATGTACTGAGAACTGCCTTCGGGGTATAAAAAGTACTAAAAGACTTTTAGCTTGAAAAGATCTCAATGCCTTAGGTATTGGGGTCTTTTTATTTGCAGGTAGAGAATGAATAACTTACCAAGTATTAAACAACTACAGTATTTATTAGCAGTCCACCAACATCAACACTTTGGCCGCGCAGCAAGCGCCTGTTTTATCGGTCAATCAACCTTAAGTAGTGCAATTCAAAACTTAGAAGAAACTTTAGGTTGCCAGCTTATAGAGCGTGAAAACCGCAGCTTAATGTTTACCGCAATTGGTGAAGAGGTTGTCGAAAAAGCACGTAAGATTATTGACGACACCCTTAGCCTTAAAGAGCTGACAAAAAGCTTTTTAACGCCTTTAAGTGGCACACTAACGCTTGGTGTGATCCCGACGATTGCCAGCTTTATTGCTGCGCCTTTATATCATTTCTGCAAACAGACCTTTACCGAGTTAGAGCTAGTCTTGGTTGAAGACACCAGTGACAAGCTACTCGATAAACTTGAGCATGGCCAAATTGATATGGCATTACTTGCTTTACCGTATGACACTGAAAAGTTTCATACCCAAGTACTCGCTAAAGATCAGTTCAGCCTAGTGCACCATAAAGATTACACACCAGCAGATGGCGTGGAAGACTTTAACCTATTACCAGATGCGAGTGTGTTCTTACTAGAGCGTGAGCACTGTATGACAGGCCACGCGTTAAGTGCCTGCCATTTGAATCGCTCAAGCTGTATTAACCCTTTTGAAGCAGCAAGCTTACATACCTTATTAAGTATGGTTGAACACCAGCTTGGTGTTACCTTCTTACCGCAAATGGCTATCAATGCCGGTATTTTAGATAAAAAAGATATGGTTGCTACGCCATCACAAGGCGATGCATACCGAGATATTGGCATTGTGTGGCGTAAAACCACAGGCCGGATCAGAGACTTTAGGCTGTTTAGTCAGCAACTAGAGCTGTTTCTTAATAAGCAGTGTAGCTTAGACGGTCAGTGTGACAACGAATAAAACCTCTAAATAAAACCCCAAATAAAAATATTTGGGGTTTTTTATTATTTAAGCAAACTATTTTTTTCCTTCCCTCGACTAACATAATAACAAAACCATTAAAGGCAGATCAGATGACGAGGCTAGCGTGTTTTTTCAATCACTTGAGACACTAATTGCTAAAGCGCAACAGGGCAATAAACGGGCCTGGTTGAAATTAGTCAAGCAGCACGAAACACAGGTATATAACTATTGCCTAAGGATGTTAAGTCACCCTGATGATGCAATGGATTTAATGCAAGAAGTGTTTATTTCTGTTTATAAAAGCTTGCCGAGTTTTCGTGGTGAATCGAGTTTTAATACTTGGCTCTATCAAATTGTGCACCGGCGTAGTGTTGAATATTACCGCCGCCGTAAGCTGCATCAAGGTTTAGATGGTATACCAGAAGAAAGCTGCGAGCATAGTGAGTTAGAAACCAATCAACTGCAATCTGAGCAGCATCATGAACTCAAAGCAATGATGAACAATTTACCCTGGGAGCAACGCTTGGTGGTGGAGTTAAAGTTTTTTCAGCACTGTACATTTGAAGAAATCGCTGAGCAATTAGGTATTTCGACCAATACAGCTAAATCAAGACTATACAGTGCGCTTGGTAAGTTAAAAGTGCATTTGGAGGCCGTAGATGGCTAATTTAGATTCATTATTTACCGCATGGTTAGAGGGCGAAAGCCTCACTGATGAGCAAATTGCGTTGCTACAAGCCAATGCTGAGTATGCATCAATGATGAACAATGCAATGCAGTGGCAACAGCAAAGTCAACATTATGAAACAGTGCCCGTACCAAATTGGGATCGAGAGTCTACGATGCCGAAAGTGCAAAAACAAAGTCTGTTTTTTGGTGCTGGAATGTGGGCAGTGGCTGCTTCAATAGTATTTTGCGCATGGGTTTTTGTTAGTAATCCACAGCAAGGAAATCAGCAGTTACTTGAGCAAGTGGCCAAGCAAACCAATTTACTAGAGTCACAACAAAAGCAAATTGATCAGTTGCAAAACATCATTACTGCGCAAAACGAAGTGCAGCAACAACAGATGTACCAACTGGCCAAAGAAGCAATAAAAACTGGGCGAGTCGAGCGCCAAGAAGATATTGCCAGCGTACTTGCATATATAAAGACGCAGCGCGCCCAAGACCAAGCGTACTTACGTATGCAGTTAAATGATTTAGCAGAGCAAGTGGATGGCGGACCATTGCCAACCGTTGCCAACAATTTGGAGTATTAAGATGTCAAAATACAAATCAACTACGGCGGCCTTATTGCTTTGCACAGCAGTAAGCTTACCGGCACAAGCAAGTGATGAATTAGATAAAATTCAGCGTGAAGTCGGGATCATGGAAAAAATCCTCTCAGCGGCGTTAAAACAAGATACCGATAACAAGGTAAGAAATGTGTCTTCGAGTTATTTGCAGCATCAAGGTGTGGTGTTTAGCTTTGATGTACGAGGCAGTTCGCGCTGGTCTACAGTGTTTGCCTCTGTACCCGATGCGCCGCTGCCACCTATGCCAGATATCGACTTTGAAGAACTAACTGAAATCGAAGTGTTAGGCGAACATGTGCAAGTGATCAGCGATGCAGTAGTCGTGAAAACGCAAGAAGCCTATCAGCAAGCCATGGAAGTGATGCGCGAAAGCGCAGAGCGAGTACGTGAAGTTGCTGAGCAAGAGCGCGATGTGAGCCGTGAAATCCGTGATCTTGAACGTGAAAAGCGTGACCTTGAATTTGACCGTCGTCACGATAAAGATGCCAAAGAGCAAGAGCTCGAAAAACGTAAACAAGCATTGCAAGCATCGATTAAAGAGCTTGAAAAGCAGCAGCAAAAGTTATCACAAAAGCAGCAACAAATGCGCAAAGAGTTAGCCGAGAAAAAACAAGCTCGTGTAAAAGAGCAAAAGCAACAGCTGGCTTCTTTAGCTAAGCAAGTAGATAAGAGCTTATCACTGACTTTATGTGATTATGGTAGCGGTTTAAGAAACCTGCCTAACGATGAACATGTGAGCTTTATCATCCGTGGTGTTAGCGAAGGTAAAACTGAGCAAGTAAAAGTATTTAAAAAGTCAGACATTAAAAAGTGTGTGGTTGGCGATATAAAAGCCGCGCAATTACTCGAAAAAGCATCAACTTATAGTTTTTAAATTCCCCAACTAAAAAGCAGCCTAAAGTGGCTGCTTTTCATTCATTGAAAATGGTTTTAAATCGGGTAAAAACAACAAGTAAACCCACACGACTAAGTTAAAGTAAGGTACTAAACCTAGCCCTGTAAATGTTTTTACCGGATACCCCTTAAAGGTCGCATTACGGTAACATTGATACGCTATCCCTAGATTCACAATCAGCAACAAAACGATTAGTTGTGTCATCACTTTTCTCCTTTATACCGCCAATAGATGGACTTAACGATGTTAAGTCATACTCAGTATGTTTAATGTAATAAGCAATGTCATGTTTATTATAGATAATCACTATAAAAACACGACATTTTATCTTGCTGTGGATTTAAGTATAGATGAGTATTGTCAGTATGGAAGTTTAAAAACTAAGAAAAAATGTTTAAAAATGTATTAAATTTAGGCTTTTTAAGGCTAGATATTTGTTAGTTAAAAAGATTATTTTCAGATATTTTTTTCAGCTCGTCGCTAATTTTTTCAACCGGTACTGGGCGGGCAATAAAGTAGCCTTGACCATAGTCGATACCAATTTCTTTTAGTGCTAAGAATATTTCTTTGTTTTCAACATATTCAGCAACAGAGCGCTTATCAAGCGAACGGCTAATATCATTAATCGCTTTTACAAGCGCTAAATCGATTGGGTCGTTCAACATGTCGCGAACAAATGAACCATCAATTTTTACGTGTTGAGCCGGTAACTGTTTAAGGTAATTGAAGGTACTAAAGCCAGTACCAAAGTCATCAATAGAGAAGTGACAGCCTAAGCCGTTCAAACGCTCGATCATGGCACGGGTTGCAACTAGGTTGTTAATACTCGCAGACTCGGTGATCTCAAAAATAATGCGTGTTGGTTCAACATTGTATTCTTTTAAGCTCGATTCAATGTGCGGCAGTAAACGTTCATCTAAAAACGACTGTGCTGATAAGTTAATTGCGACTTGGTTAAGCTCTGGGTACTCGGCAACGCTCTTAATAGCATTACGAATAACACATTGGTCCATCAAGAAAGTATCGTTTAGAAGCTCTAAAGCAGGAATAAACTGATTAGGGTAGATGAGTTCATTATCAAGCTTTAAGCGTAATAGCGCTTCAAAGTAGGCGACGTGGCCGCGTTTAAAGTCCCAAATCGGTTGATAGTGCAGTTCGATAGCATCATGTTGTAATGCTTGGCGAATACTATGACCCCATTCAAGACCGGCTTGTAAACTATTGTGATGACTATCTTCTTTTGAATAACAGTGTACTAAGTTACGGCCTAAGCTTTTTGCTACATAAAGGGCGATATCAGCTTGTTTTAAACACTCACTTGGGTCGTTATTTTGCTCGGTGATTTGTGTTAAACCAATTGAACAGCTAATTGAGTACTCTTGACCTTCTGAATGAAAGCGGTGCTTTTCAATCGCCATACAAATACTTTCTGCCACCAAGTGTGCATCGAGTAAGTTAGTATTTTTTAAGATCACGGCAAATTCATCACCACCGATGCGGCACACTAAGTGCTCATCACTAATATTCGCAGTGAATAACTGGGCAACTTCTTTTAAAACGATGTCACCTTGTTGGTGACCTTTACTGTCATTGATGATTTTAAAGTGATCTAAATCGATATAAATCAGCGCGTGCTCTGTATCGTTACTGGTGTATTGTGCTTTACAAATACGTTGTAATTGTTGGTCAAAGTAGTAACGGTTATGGAGCTCTGTGAGCGTATCGTGCAAGGCTAAATGACGAAGTTGTAACTCTGCCTGCTTACGCTCATGAATGTTATCTATGGTGGCGGTAATAGTCGCTGAGTTTTGGCTGTTTTTAATCAGCTGTAAGCGACACTCAACCCAAATGGCATTGCCATTTTTATGTTTTAGCTGGATCTCTACCTGTTGCTGTTGCTCACCACCATGCAGAATACGCTGAATGGTATCTTGTAGCTTTGTTTTACACTCAGGTAAACAAAAGTCAGTTAATGACTTTGCTAAACTAGACTTAATGCCATAGCCTGTTAGGTGCTCCCAGGCAGGGTTAATAAAGCGAATATTACCCTCTTGGTTAAACTCAAGTACCACAGTATTTAGATGTAATAAAATACGTTGGTGGGCAGAAAACAGCTCTTTATAGCGGCTTTGACTTTGGCTTAGTTGCTCTACTTTTTGCGCAAACTCTGCATAGCTCACCATGAAATCTTCACGACGGGCAGCGTGGTCACACACTTTACTTAATAACGAGTGATCGTACGGGGCGCGAATAAAATCAGTAACGCCAGAGAGTAACAACTGCTCAGCATAATCTGCATCATTGTTATCAATGATGGTTACAATCGCTTGCTTTGGGTTGTGTTGTAATATTTCGCTAATTAACCCAGCAGCGGTATCAGAATGAGATTCGGTGGCGTCAATCAATACAATGGCAAATTTTTGCTGCAAATAGGTCGCAAGTGTCGCTTTTGTTGAAGTGGTATGGGTTATCGCGAAGCTAAGTTTTAACTGTTCGCTGATATCTTCTGCTTTACGGTTATCGGTTTCAAGTAGTAATAAATTAAGGCGACTACTTTTTTCAAGGTGAGTTGATAACACGTTGGCTAGCACTTGCGGCAGCATATCTTGGCGTTCAAATGGAAGAACAGCATCAATGCCATAGCTGCGAGCTGTGGTTTCGGCTATACGTTCACAATAGATTGGCGGGGTAAGTAAAATTGGTGTGTTTTTTGGTGTTTTTAATAACCCTGAACGGATCATGCGCGAAAAGCGCCAACCATCAATCTTACCGACCTCAAGGCCTGTAATGATAATATCCACCGGGTGGCTTTTAAGAATTTTAAGCGCATCTTGAGAGTCACTGGCTTCGATAAACGTGAAGACATTAAGCTTGTTTAATGTGGTCTTAATTGTTTCACGCTCAGCAACGCTCGCGTTCAAAATTAGCAGCTTTAACTGCTTTGCCATGGCGCTACTACCTCTTACTTAACCCATGTTTAGTGAATAAGCTAGAATAATGACATTTTGCCTAATCTACAAGCAAACTTTACCCAAAAGCGGTTAATAAGTACTTAAGTTTGTAATCCTTTAAGCTAGTACCAAGTTGACGCAGGGCTTTGCTTGAGGTGGTGGGCGTATCAGAGTAAACTTGGCGCGTTTTTATTAATGAGAGATATGCTCTATGCGCGTAGCTGATTTTAGCTTTGACCTTCCTGATGAATTAATTGCTCGTTTTCCTAAAGCAGATCGAACTAGCAGTCGTTTACTGACGCTTGATGGCCCATCAGGCCAAGTTGAGCATAAAGTATTTAGTGATATTTTATCGCTCGTTAATGAAAATGACCTATTAATTTTCAATAACACCAAAGTGATCCCTGCTCGCATGTTCGGGCAAAAAGAGTCAGGCGGTAAGCTTGAAGTGTTAGTTGAGCGCGTACTCGACGAACACCGTGTGCTTGCGCATGTGCGAGCTAGTAAATCGCCAAAACCAGGCTCAAAAATCATTCTTGAAGGTAAAGCCGAAGCAACCATGGTTGCGCGTCATGGCGAGCTTTTTGAGCTTGAATTTGCCAAAGACGAAAATGTACTCGATATTCTAAACGACATCGGTCACATGCCATTACCACCTTATATTGACCGTCCTGATAACGAGTCAGATCGTGAGCGCTATCAAACTGTATACGGTGAAAAACCAGGTGCAGTTGCAGCGCCAACGGCAGGCCTGCATTTTGATGATAAATTAATGGCAGCCTTAAAAGACAAGGGCATTAACATGGCCTTTGTGACCTTGCACGTAGGTGCAGGTACCTTCCAGCCTGTGCGCGTTGACTCAGTTGATGAGCATGTTATGCATTCAGAGTACATCGAAGTACCAGATGAAGTGGTTAAAGCGGTAGCTGAAACGAAAGCAAAAGGTGGGCGTGTAATTGCTGTAGGTACTACCTCAGTTCGCTCACTTGAGTCAGCTGCTAAAGTGCATGGCGGCAAACTAGATACTTACTTTGGCGATACCGATATCTTTATTTACCCGGGTTATCAGTTCAATGTGGTTGATGCCATGGTGACAAATTTCCACTTACCTGAATCAACGTTAATCATGTTAGTCAGTGCCTTTGCAGGTCAAGAGAACATAATGGGTGCTTACCACACGGCTATTGAGCAGCAGTATCGCTTCTTTAGTTATGGTGATGCGATGTTCTTAACGCGCAAATAACAACAAATAGTTTATACCCAAGCCTCCTCAAGGTGCAGAATTCAGCGTTTCACAGGTGCTTAATATCAAGGCGTTACTTTGCAAGAATGGCAGTCCCTTTTAAGAAGTAACAACGATGAGAGTGAGTGCCTGTGAAGCGCCCAAAGGGTTGGTTTAAAAGCGATTTATACTGCGTTATTGATTTTAATAATAGAACCACTATTACTTGCAATCAATGCCTTGCCTAAATCGCTTTTAATTCCAACTGAAACTCGCATCTTGAGGTGGTTTGGGTATATAGAGCCCAGTTTTTTAACTGGGCTTTTTATTTTCGAATTTAGCCCAATTTATAGTAATAAACCCGCAAACAGGGTAGAATCGAGCGGTTAAATTATAGCTTGTTGGACTGTTTTTCCGACACTGAGGATAATATGAAATTTGAATTAGACCGCACTGACGGTAAAGCGCGCCGCGGCCGCTTGATTTTTGAACGTGGTGTTGTAGAAACACCAGCATTTATGCCTGTAGGTACTTACGGTACTGTTAAAGGTATGACGCCTGACGAAGTGAAAGATACTGGTGCACAAATCTGCCTAGGTAACACTTTCCACTTAATGCTGCGTCCTGGCACAGAAATCATTAAGCAGCACGGTGATTTACACGACTTTATGAATTGGGATCGTCCAATTCTAACTGATTCAGGCGGTTTCCAAGTATTCAGCTTAGGCGCAATGCGTAAAATCACTGAAGAAGGCGTGATGTTCAGTTCACCAGTTAACGGTGAAAAAATCATGCTTTCGCCAGAAAAAGCGATGCAAGTTCAGCGTGATTTAGGCTCTGACATCGTGATGATTTTTGACGAATGTACGCCATACCCTGCGACAGAAAAAGAAGCTAAAGATTCTATGGAGTTATCACTTCGTTGGGCTAAACGCTCAAAAGAAGGTCATGGCGATAACCCAGCTGCGCTGTTTGGTATTATCCAAGGTGGTATGTACCCTGAGCTACGTGCACAATCACAAAAAGGCCTAGAAGAAATTGGCTTTGATGGTTATGCATTAGGTGGTTTATCGGTTGGTGAGCCGAAAAACGAGATGATCAATATTCTTGACCACTGTGCTTACAAAATGCCTGAAGACAAGCCTCGTTACTTAATGGGCGTTGGTAAACCAGAAGACTTAGTTGAAGCGGTTCGCCGTGGTATCGATATGTTTGACTGTGTAATGCCTACGCGTAATGCCCGTAACGGTCATTTATTTGTAACTGGCGGCATTGTTAAAATCCGTAATGCAGTACATAAAACAGACACCGGTCCACTGGATCCTGAGTGTGATTGTCATACGTGTAAAAACTATTCACGTGCATACTTGCATCATCTTGATAAATGTAATGAAATCTTAGGCGCACGTCTAAACACGATTCACAACTTACGTTATTATCAACGCGTGATGGAAGGCTTACGTAATGCCATCAGTAATGGCAAACTAGACGAATTTGTTGCAGATTTTTATGCACGCCGCGGCCAAGAAGTGCCAGAGCTTGCAGATACATCAGATTAAATTTTTAGAAAAATTAAAGAGGAAGTGAAATGAGTTTATTCATCTCAAACGCCCACGCAAGTGCGGCAGGTGCAGCACCAGCAGGTGGTGGCATGGAAATGCTAATCATGTTGGGTATTTTTGGTCTGGTATTTTATTTCTTAATCTACCGTCCACAAGCTAAGCGTGTAAAAGAGCATAAAGCACTAATGAGCGCAATGGCGAAAGGCGACGAAGTACTAACGCAAGGTGGTTTAGTAGGTAAGATTGCTAAAATCGCTGATGACAAAGACTTCATCGTGATTTCATTAAACGACCAAGCAGAAGTAACAGTACAAAAATCAGCTGTTTCTGCAGTATTGCCAAAAGGCACTATGAAGTCGCTATAACAATAAAAATAAGGACTCACACGTGTTAAACAAGTTTCCATTATGGAAGTATTTACTTGTTCTTGTAGTGTTAGTCGTTGGTATTTTATATGCCTCTCCAAATTTGTATGGCCGAGATCCGGCCATACAAGTATCGGGCACTAAAGGTACTGATGCTGACCTCAGCGTACTCGATAAAGTAAATGCGACTCTCAAAGAACATAACGTTACTGTTAAATCAAGCAAACTTGAAGACGGACAAATCCTCGTTCGTTTTAAGAATGTTGAAGACCAACTAAAAGCGCAAGATCTACTGCGTGATTCCCTTAGTGAAGATTATATCTCTGCAATCAATATGGCGCCTGCTCAACCAGAGTGGTTAAAGTCATTGGGTGGTAACCCAATGAAACTAGGCCTAGATTTAAGCGGTGGTGTTCACTTTACTATGGAAATCGACATGGCGACGGCGGTTGATACTCAGCTTGAGCAAATGGAACAAGATTTCAAAAGTGACTTACGTGAAGAAAAATTGCGTTATCGTACTATTCGCCGTGTAGCGAACAGTGAGCGATTACGTGTTGAAATGCGTAACGAAGAAGATAAAGATGCAGCAGAGCGTTTCTTATCAACTCGTTACCCATTAAATGTTTACGTTGATGATAGCAGCAGCGACAATGCTTTTTATGCCAGCATGAGCGAGCAAAAGCTTAAAGAAATTCGTGACTACGCTATCAAACAAAACGAAACGATTATCCGTAACCGTATTAACCAAATCGGTGTTGCAGAGCCTAACGTACAGCGTCAAGGTGCTGAGCGTATCATCGTGCAGCTTCCGGGCGTGCAAGATACAGCGCGTGCTAAAGAGATTCTGGGTGCAACAGCAACCCTAGAGTTCCGAGAAGTTGATGAAAACGCAGATGCAAGTGCAGCCCTGCAAGGCCGTTTACCGCCAGGTACAGAAATGATCATGGCGCGTGAAGGTTACCCTGTGGTACTTAAGCAGCGAATCATTCTTGAAGGTAGCCACATCACTGGCGCGCAATCAGGTATGGATGAGTATCAACGTCCACAAGTTAGCATTACGCTAGACAGCAAAGGTGGCGCAAAAATGAATGCGTTCACTAAGCGTGCTATCGGTAAACGCATGGCAACGGTATTCATTGAATACAAGCCATCAGGTAAAACAGATGAAAACGGAAAAGCACTTCCACCAATTAAAGTTGAAGAAGTGATTAACGTAGCGACGATTCAAGCGCGTCTTGACCGTTCATTCCGTATTACTGGTATCGATAACCCAGCTGAAGCACATAACCTAAGCCTATTACTTCGTGCCGGTGCACTTGTAGCGCCAATTCAAATCGTTGAAGAGCGCACGGTAGGTCCAAGCTTAGGTCAAGAAAACATTGAAGCAGGTATGACAGCGGTTGTGCTTGGTTTTGTGTTTGTTCTTGTATTTATGCTTTTCTATTACAAAGGTTTCGGCATGGTGGCAAATTTGGCACTGGGCGCAAACTTAGTATTAATTGTGGGTGTGATGTCGCTTATTCCTGGTGCAGCGTTAACGCTACCGGGTATTGCTGGTATCGTATTAACCGTCGGTATGGCTGTTGATGCCAACGTACTTATCTTCGAACGTATTCGTGAAGAACTTGCTGATGGCCGTAGTCCACAACAAGCCGTTCACTTTGGTTACGACAGCGCGTTTAGCACAATTTTAGATGCTAACATCACAACACTTATCGCAGCAGTGATCCTATTTGCAGTGGGTACTGGTCCTATTGCTGGTTTCGCAGTAACACTAGCGATTGGTATTATCACCTCTATGTTTACAGCCATTGTTGGTACCCGTGCGGTAATCAACTTATTCATTGGCGGTAAGCGTATTGATAAGTTGTCGATTTAGGAGTCAGCATGCAAATTTTAAAACTCGGTGGTAAAACACTCCCGTTTATGAAGTTAAGAAAGTTTGCCATGACATTATCAACTTTGTTGATTTTGGCTTCTTTCGTGTCGTTTTTTACTAAAGGCTTGAATTTTGGTCTCGACTTCACTGGCGGTACCGCTGTTGAGGTAGGCTTTACACAAGCACCTGATCTTAAAGAAGTACGTGATGCAATCACTGAAAGTGGCTTTGAAGATTTCTCGGTGCAACTGTTTGGCTCAAGTAAAGAAATTTTAGTGCGTCTTGCTCCGCAAGGTCCTGGCGTAAAAGCAGAAGTAATTGGTAACCAAATCATTACGGCATTACAAAAAGTTGAGTCGACAGTAGAAATGCGTCGTATCGAATTTGTTGGCCCAAGTGTTGGTGAAGATCTAAAAGAGCAGGGTGGCCTTGCCATGTTAACTGCACTTATCTGTATCTTAATTTACGTTGCGTTTCGTTTTGAATGGCGTTTTGCGGTAGGTGCTGTATCGGCACTATTACACGACGTTATCATCACATTAGGCTTATTCTCAGTACTTGGCCTAGAGTTTGACTTAACGATTCTTGCGGCTATTTTGGCGGTAATAGGTTACTCACTGAACGATACCATCGTTGTATCTGACCGTATCCGTGAAAACTTCCGTAAAGTGCGTATTGATGACACGATTGAAATTATCGATATCTCATTAACGCAAACGTTAAACCGTACCCTAGTAACATCAATCACCACTATTCTAGTATTGATTGCGTTATTTGGTTGGGGTGGTCAAACGATCCACGGTTTCGCAACGGCATTACTGTTTGGTGTGTTCATCGGTACTTATTCATCTGTTTATGTTGCTTCAGCTGTAGCAATTGCAATGGGTGTAAGTAAAGAAGACTTAATTCCAGAAGTAATTGAAAAAGAAGGTGCGGATCTCGATCCTATGCCTTAATAAGTGATACAAAAAGAAACCGCCCTAATTAGGGCGGTTTTTTTATGGGAGAAATTATGAAACACCTGATGTTTAGCGTGTTTATACTTTTAATGCTTAGTGCTTGTGACGATAAGCCTGAGCCAGAACAGACTGATGTGCAGCAAATACCTGAGGTAACACTTCAGCAGCAGTTCGACAGCTATAAAGGGTTGGCTTGGCAAGTTGTAGAAGCACTACAAAACCAATCAACTGCTCAGCAATTACAAGAGCTGACACTTAAGCTAATTACTTCATCAACAGGTTTGTTCTTAAATCTAAAAGCACAGTTGCCAGAGTGTGAGGCAAGCTTGCAAGCGATGGCAGGCGCTACAGAGTTTCAGCAACAACAAAGTGATGATATAGAGGCGTTGAAGAATGTAATAACAATTAATGTAGAGCCTGAACTACCTGAGTTTGCTGCGCCAAGCTGTTATCACGCACAAAAGTTATTACTTAATCCGCTCGCAGTTTATAAATTTGCGCAACAAGCTGATTTAGCACAGAGTGATTACCAAAAAGCTAAATTAAAAATGACAGATAGTTTTGCCCGCATTAAGCAACTTGAGCTGATCACCGCTATTGAGTAATCTGCACTCGTCATAGCCTTGCCATAAAATTGTCATACAAGGTTGATAATTTACCCACCTATTTGTATTACTAACGCTAGGTGTAAGGTGAACGCACAACTACAGCAGATCTTAGATAACAGTGCAATTGAGACCTTGTTTCAACCTATCTTTGATATTTCTAATCAACATATTTTGGGTTATGAGGCATTAAGCCGCGGCCCGAAAGGGTCTGAGTTAGAAATGCCGAGTGCATTATTCAGTGCAGCTATTGCTTGCCATAAGATCTCTGAATTAGAGCTACTTTGCCGCAGTAGAGCAATTGAGAACTTTGTGAAACTCAATTTACAAGGCAAGCTATTTTTAAATGTAAGCCCTAAAACCTTACTTGACCCTTGCCATCCTAAAGGTGAAACATTACACCTAGTTGAGCACTTTGGCCTAGCAACTAATCGGGTAGTAATTGAAGTTACAGAACAAGAAAAAGTCGATGATGGCTTTTTATTGTTAAAGACCATTGCCCATTATCGTGAGTTAGGCTTTTCGATTGCCATTGATGACTTAGGGGCTGGCTATTCGGGCTTAAAGCAGTGGTCTGAGCTATGCCCTGAGTTTGTAAAAATAGACCGCTACTTTATCGACCACTGCGATCAGAGTGTGGTTAAAAAAGAGTTTTTAAAGTCAATTATAGAGCTTGCAAAAGCCACCAATACGCAAGTTATCGCAGAAGGCATAGAACGGGCAGAAGAGCTTCGTTTACTCGAGAGCTTAGGTGTGCAACATGCACAAGGCTTTTTACTCGAAAGGCCGAGCTTACAGCCAAGTTACGAAATTAATATCCACTGCTTAAAACACTTAGAGTCATCAGACAATAGCAATACTTTTGAGCAGTCTATGGCAATCGGTTGGTTGGCAGTCGAGCACGCCAGCATAGAAGCAACAACCCGCTGTAAAGATGCCCACAGTATCTTTGAGCAAGATAAAACGCTAACTAGTCTTGCCGTATTGGAGCACAATATTCCTGTTGGTTTATTACACCGAGATCAACTCACTGAAGTGTTTGCTGCTCCCTATGGCCATGCACTTTATGATAAGCAACCAGTTACTTCTTTAATGGATAAACAGCCGTTAATCGTTGACGAAAACGAGTTACTCGATACGGTGAGTCAGCAAATTACTGAGTTTGAGTTTGATATTCGACGCCACATTGTTATCACCCGAAGTGGTGAATACTTAGGGTTGGCACCATTACGTAATATCTTAAAACACATTACCGAAGAAAAAATCCGCCATGCACAACATGCCAACCCGCTTACTATGCTGCCGGGTAATGTCGCAATTAACGAAGCAATTGAGCTGAGGCTTCGTAATAATTATCCGTTCTCACTCGCATACGTTGATTTAAACCACTTTAAACAGTTCAATGACTTGTACGGTTATGCTAGTGGTGACAGCGTTATAAAATTACTTGCAGAAGTCATCGTAGAGGCCTGTAGTACTAGCAAAGGGTTTGTCGGGCACATTGGCGGTGATGACTTTATGGTGGTGTTCGATAAAAATGATGCAGAGCAAGTTTGCCATGACATCATTAGTAAGTTTGAGCTGCAGTCTCGGGCCTTTTTCACCCCAGAACATATTGAGCAAGGGGGTTATTGGGCAAGCAATCGAGAAGGTAAAAAGCAGTTTGTGCCACTACTTACATTATCAATCGGTTTAGTTAAGCCTGACTTAGAGCTATGTATTAACAGCCACCAAGTTGCAGCGCTGGCAACAGATGCGAAAAAAGAGGCCAAGCGTTATCAGAGTAGTCATTTGTTTGTATGTAAACGTAGCCGACCAGCCCCCGCAGTGGTGCGTTTAAGCAGCCAAAAAGATGAAGCATTCCCTATTAGTTCATGAAGAAATTTTAAGTTCGCTTAATTTTACTTGTGTCCCTGTTTAACTGGGTGTAGCTTAAAAAAAACACATAAACAAAAATAACAATGAAGCGACTATGTAGTGCAATCCTAGTATTGCTAAGCCTAGGATACAGCCTTACCACAGAAGCTAACAATGTGGTCAATTTAGCGATTGAGCAACGCCCACTGTATAAACGCGATTATTATCTTCATGAATTGCTGGCAGCGGCTCTACGCGCCAGTAATTATCAAGCAGAAATAAACGAAGTTCTGGTTCATCCTCATCAACAACGTACCTTGCTGATGCTCGATGAAAAGCAGGCCGATGTGTTTTGGAGTATGACAAGTCCCGAGCGAGAACACCTTGCAATAGCAGTTAGAGTACCTTTGTTTAAAGGCTACATTGGTAAACGCGCATTACTCACTAAGCGAGCGTTTTTACCGCGTTTTAAAGATGTAAAAACGAAACAAGATTTAGCGCAGTTTAGTGCCATTCAAGGCCATGATTGGCCCGATACTAAAATCCTTGCTCAAAACGGCTTAACAGTCAGACCGCTGGCAAATTACCAGGCAATGTTTAGCTTAGTGATCAGAGGGCGAGTTGATTATTTTCCGCGTTCGTTCATTGAGGTCATTTCTGAAATGGAACAAATCAAAAGTGACGATCTGGCTATAGTGCCTGACCTTTATATTAGCTATCCAACGGCATTTTACTTTTTTGTCAGTAACCACAAGCCTGAATTGGCAGAAGCTCTGTTAAAAGGACTCAAGGTGATGAAAAGCACTGGCGAATTTGAACAGTTATTTGCCAGTTACTTTGCTGAAGACTTGGCTAAGTTGCCATTTAAAGAAGGTGAAGTCATAGAGATAAAACTCGACAACGATTATTTTCAGCCACAAAAAAAGGAGCGGTAGCTCCTTTTTTGCATTTTTACATTACAACCCGCTATTAGCGAAGTAGTGACTCAGTTAACACTGGGCGAATTTCACGAATGATTGCTTGAGTTAACTTAGGTGCACCACAAATGATGTTGCCGCTTTGGTTGTAGTTAATACCACCTGCGAAATCAACAACCATACCGCCAGCTTCTTTAACTAAAAGCTCGCCTGCTGCTGTGTCCCATGGCTTAAGGCCAATTTCAAAGAAACCATCAACACGGCCCGCTGCAACATAAGCCATATCTAATGCAGCAGAACCTGCACGGCGGATATCAGCAGTGTGCACGAAAAGTGCTTTAAACGCTTCAGAGTATGCGTCTAAGTGGTGCTTTTGTTTGAATGGGAAACCAGTTGCAAGTACAGAACCTGCTAACTCGTTAGTTTTAGTTACGCGTAAACGCTTGCTGTTAAGCTGTGCGCCTTGACCACGAGAAGCAGTGAATAATTCACCACGGATTGGATCATAGATAACAGCTTGGTCTAAACGACCTTTAACTTTAAGTGCAATAGATACTGCGAAATGAGGGATACCCTTGATGAAGTTAGTTGTGCCATCAAGTGGGTCAACAATCCATTGGTAATCTGCATCTTTACCTTTATGCTCACCAAGCTCTTCACCTACGATAGTGTGATCTGGGTAAGATTTTAAAATGGTATCACGAATTGCGGCTTCAGCTTCTTTGTCGATGTTAGTCACTAAGTCGTTAGTGCCTTTTTGTTGTACATCAACTTTTGATAAATCTTCACTTGCGCGAAGTAAAATTTTGCCTGCGTTACGCGCAGCGCGAACCGCAATGTTTAACATTGGATGCATAGCATTACCTTTGGGTTGTAAAAGAACGAATATATTTAAGCCGGCGTATTCTAGCGATTTCTAGCGTAAAGTAAACAATAAACTCGAATAAATTAGTTTGTTTTTTGTACAGTTCTGATTTTGTTGTTGATTTAATTTCAGAAGAAGGGGTTAGTGGTCAGCCGTCAGCCGTCAGCCGTCAGCCGTCAGCCGTCAGCCGTCAGTTTGAAATTTGCATTCTGAAAAATTCGTGCCTATATAAAGTTTTTATACTTAAAAGGGTGCGAGTATGAATTTTGAAAAATTAGAAGTATGGAAGCGTTCAGCAAGATTAAGTGCTGACATCTACAAAGAAACGACAGATCTAAATGATTTTGGCTTTCGCAATCAGCTCACTCGTTCTGGTTTATCAATACCGAGTAATATCGCAGAAGGTATGGCGAGAGTCAGCAAAAAAGAGCGGGTACGTTTTTTAGATATATCAAGATCGTCAATAGCAGAAACACGAACGCAAATTTATATCGGAATTGAGATTAAATATATCGATGCCGCCATAGGTAGAGCTTGGGTGAGTGAAACGGAAGAGCTATCAAAAATGTTGACATCTCTTATGTATAGGATCGAAGCTGATAGCTGATAGCTGATAGCTGATAGCTATGTTATAATCCCCGCAATTTTTGACTTTCAGTAAGTAACAACGCAATGACACTTGATGATATTCGTATCGTATTAGTTAACACATCACATTCTGGTAATATTGGCTCAGCGGCACGTGCTATGAAAACGATGGGCTTATCAAATTTATATCTAGTTGATCCTGCTTGTGAAATTGACAGTCATGCGAGTGCGCTTGCGGCCGGTGCAACTGATGTTTTAGGTAAAACAGTGGTTGTTGATACACTGGCAGATGCGATTGCTGATTGTGGCTTAACAATTGGTACCAGCGCACGCTCACGTACTTTATCTTGGCCTATGGTTGAGCCGCGTGAATGTGGTGAAAAATTAGTGGCTGAGGCTGAACAGGGCCCTGTTGCACTCGTGTTTGGTCGCGAAAATAGTGGTTTAACGAACGAAGAACTACAACAATGTAACTACCACGTATGTATTCCTGCAAACCCTGAATACAGCTCACTAAATCTAGCAATGGCCGTGCAAACGCTGTGTTATGAAACACGTATGGCATATTTAAATAAACAGCCAAAAGTACAAGAAGAAGACGAAGCAACCTACCCAAATGCAAAGCAAACTGAGCTGTTCTACGAGCATTTAGAGCAAACGCTAAACGACACAGGTTTTATCATCAAGCAACACCCTGGCATGGTGATGACTAAACTACGTCGCTTATTTAACCGCGCACGTCCAGAAGAAGCTGAGATGAACATTTTACGCGGTATTCTTACCTCTATTAATAAGTCTATTAAATAATCACAGGTTATAAGTATAATACTTGACTAAATTACTCAGGTAATTACAATGTACCCAGTACTTGACTGTTTTTGTCAAGTATTCGGTTTTATCAATGGCAAGTATCAATTTTTATCAAGTGATAATACTTGACTATTTTGGTCTGGTAATTAAAATTTGCACACCTTAGCGTGCAGTAACATCGGGGGCTCCATGAAGTTAACATCAAAAGGCAGATACGCAGTAACCGCCATGTTGGATGTTGCACTACATACAAATGTGGGTGCAGTGCCTCTTGCCGATATTTCTGAACGCCAAGAGATTTCGTTATCTTACCTTGAACAACTATTCGCCCGTTTACGTAAAAACGGCCTTGTGACCTCTGTGCGTGGCCCAGGTGGCGGATATTTACTAGGTCGAGAAGCGAACGAAATTTCTGTCGGCGATGTGATTAACGCCGTTGATGAGTCTGTTGATGCAACACGTTGCCACAATGCAACGGGTGGCTGCCAAAGCGGCATGCGTTGTTTGACTCATACCTTATGGTCGGACTTAAGCGCACGTATCGAAGAGTTTTTAAATAGTATTACCCTTGCTGAATTGGTGGAAAAGTCAGATGTGAAAGAAGTCGCATCGCGCCAAGATAACAGCATCAACAATGCAATTAAGCAACTGGAAAACATTCAAGTAAGCTGTCAACTGTAGCTTGACGAAAGCGGAGAGAGAAATGAAGTTACCGATTTATTTAGATTACGCAGCAACCACGCCTGTTGATGAACGTGTGGCAAAAGAAATGATGCAATGCCTGACTATGGACGGTAATTTTGGTAACCCTGCATCACGCTCACACCGTTTTGGTTGGCAAGCAGAAGAAGCAGTTGATCAAGCACGTACAGATATTGCTGATCTGATCAACGCTGACCCGCGTGAAATTGTTTTCACTTCAGGTGCTACAGAATCAAATAACCTAGCAATTAAAGGTGCTGCGCAGTTCTATAAGAAGAAAGGCAAGCACGTTATCACTGTTAAAACAGAGCACAAAGCAGTGCTTGATACGTGTCGTGAACTAGAGCGTCAAGGTTTCGAAGTAACCTATATGGACGTTGAAGAAAATGGCTTACTTGACCTTAAAAAGCTTGAAGCTGCAATGCGTGACGACACAGTACTTGTGAGCGTAATGCACGTAAATAACGAGCTAGGTGTTATCCAAGATATCGCGACAATCGGCGAAATGTGCCGTGAGCGCAAAATTATGTTCCACGTAGATGCTGCACAAAGCGCAGGTAAAGTTCTTATCGACGTGCAACAGTTAAAAGTAGATTTCATGTCGTTCTCTGGCCACAAAGTATATGGCCCGAAAGGTGTAGGCGCACTTTATGTTCGTCGTAAGCCACGTGCACGTTTAGAAGCGCAAATGCACGGTGGTGGTCATGAGCGTGGTATGCGTTCAGGCACACTAGCTACTCACCAATTAGTTGGTATGGGTGCGGCATTTAGAATCGCTAAAGAAGATTTCGAAAAAGACCATGCACACATCAGCGCACTTCGTAAGCGTCTGATTGATGGCATCATGGCTGATATGGACGAAGTTTACTTCAATGGTGAACCAAGTCACTCAGTTCCAGGTATTGTAAATATCAGCTTCAACTTTGTTGAAGGTGAGTCGTTATTAATGGCTGTTAAAGACATTGCTGTTTCATCAGGTTCAGCCTGTACCTCAGCAAGCTTAGAGCCTTCTTATGTACTACGTGCATTAGGCCGTAATGACGAGTTGGCACACAGCTCAATTCGTTTCAGCATTGGCCGCTTTACGACTGAAGAAGAGATTGATTACACCGTTGAACTAATCAAAAACTCGATCGGCCGTTTACGTGAGATGTCTCCTCTATGGGAAATGCATCAAGAAGGTATTGATTTAGATTCAGTTGAGTGGGCGCATCACTAATCAGTGATCGCCGCCGCTAGCAGGTAGTGAGGATAGTATTATGGCTTATAGTGATAAAGTAATCGATCATGTTGAAAATCCACGTAACGTGGGTGCTTTAGACAAAAATGATCCGTCAGTTGCAACAGGTATGGTGGGTGCACCAGCATGTGGTGACGTAATGAAATTGCAAATCAAAGTATCACCAGAAGGTGTAATTGAAGACGCAAAATTCAAAACATATGGTTGTGGTAGCGCAATCGCTTCTTCTTCACTTGTAACTGAGTGGGTAAAAGGCAAAACATTAGATGAAGCTGCAACAATCAAAAACACTGATATCAGTGCTGAGCTTGAATTACCGCCAGTGAAAATTCACTGCTCAATTTTAGCAGAAGACGCGATTCAAGCAGCAATTGCTGACTACAAAAGCAAACAAGCGAAGTAAGAGATAAATTCATGGCAGTGACATTGACAGATGCGGCAGCAAACCGCGTAGAATCATTTTTAGCAAATCGCGGCAAAGGCATTGGCCTACGCGTTGGCATTAAAACGACGGGCTGTTCAGGTCTTGCTTATGTTCTTGAATTTGTTGATGAGTTAGCAGACGGCGACGAAATTTTTGAAAGCCGTGGTGTGAAAGTGATCGTTGATGCTAAAAGCTTGGTCTACATTGATGGTACTGAGCTTGATTACACCAAAGAAGGTTTGAACGAAGGGTTTAAGTTTAACAACCCGAACCAAGCCGATGAGTGTGGTTGCGGCGAAAGCTTCACCGTTTAAGCTTATAAAACTTTCTTTGCTTGAAGCCCTGCCTATGTAGGGCTTTGTTCTTTCCTGTTTACCGAGTTGGATTATGTAATGCGTTACTTTGAGTTATTTGCAATTCCAGTAGATTACAACATTGATTTAGCGACTATTAATAAACACTACCTTGAGCTGCAACGTGCAGTTCACCCAGATCGCCACGCAAGCTCTAGCAGCCGTGATAAATTACTTGCTGTGCAAAATGCAGCAGAAATCAATGATGCATTACAAACTTTAAAACACCCGGTAAAACGTGCTGAGTACATGCTAAGTGAGCTTGGTGTTGATATTCGCGCCGAGCAACAAACATTACAAGACCCGCTATTCTTAATGCAGCAAATGGAGCTGCGTGAAGAATTAGAAGAACTTGAAAATGCCGCAGATCCTGATGCAGCAATTGCCCAGTTTGAAGCGCAAATTAAACAGCTCGATAAACAATACAGTAGTGAATTAGCCGCTCAGCTGGCAAGTAATGATGAGCAACAATGGCAAGCTGCCGCTGACAATATTCGTAAATTGAAGTTTGTTTATAAGTTACGCGATGAACTAGAGCGTATTGAAGACAGTTTATTTGATGATTAATCGTTAGTTGTTATACAACAGCTATTTAAGAGTTTAAAAAGAGCATTATGGCATTATTGCAAATTGCTGAGCCGGGGCAGAGCGCGGCACCACATGAGCACAAATTAGCAGTCGGTATTGACCTTGGTACAACTAACTCGTTAGTTGCAACAGTGCAAAGCGGCGAAGCGCGTACACTGACTGATTTAGCAGGCAATGCGATGCTACCTTCGGTTGTTCAATATCAAGCAGATAGCATTGTGGTTGGTGAGCGAGCGGCAGCAGCTGCTACTCAAGACCCTGCAAACACACTAATTTCAGTTAAGCGTTTTTTAGGTAAAACTCAGGCTGAAATCGAAAAAAGCTATGGTCAACTGCCGTACGAATTTTGTGAGCATGATGGCTCATTAGCAATCAGCACGGTTGCGGGTGCAATTAGCCCTGTTACTGCATCGAGTGAAATTTTAAAAGCATTAAAATTACGTGCAGAAGACAGTTTTGCAGGCCAAGACATCTTAGGTGCGGTTATTACTGTGCCAGCTTATTTTGATGATGCTCAGCGTCAAAGCACTAAAGATGCCGCAGAGCTTGCAGGTATTAAGGTATTACGTTTATTAAACGAGCCAACGGCTGCGGCTGTTGCTTATGGCCTTGATTCAGGCCAAGAAGGCATTATCGCAGTGTACGATTTAGGTGGCGGTACCTTCGATATTTCTATTTTACGTTTACACCAAGGTGTATTTGAAGTGCTTGCTACAGGTGGTGACTCAAGCCTTGGTGGTGACGATTTTGACTCGCTATTGGTTGATTACTTCAAAAAACAAACGGGTGTGAGCGAGCTTTCTGCATCGGTATTGCGTTTATTCATTAATAAAGCAAAAGCCTGTAAAGAAGCGCTAAGCCAATACCAAACTGTAAATGTTGGTTTAGAGTTTGATGGTCAAAGCCACAAAGTTGAAGTAACCCGCGAAACGTTTGATGAGCTTGCTCTTAGCCTTGTGAAGAAAACACTACGTTCTTGTCGCCGTGCGGTTAAAGATGCCGGTATCGAGAATGAAGAAGTACTACAAGTTGTAATGGTTGGCGGCTCGACTCGTATGCCAATTGTACGCTCTCAAGTTGCTGCATTTTTTGATAAAGAGCCACTGACTTCTATCGACCCAGATCGCGTAGTTGCACTCGGTGCAGCACTGCAAGCAGATGTATTGGTTGGCAATAAGCCAGATTCAGACATGTTGCTATTAGACGTATTACCACTGTCGCTAGGTCTTGAAACCATGGGTGGCTTGGTTGAGAAAATCATTCCACGTAACACCACGATCCCTGTTGCACGTGCACAAGAGTTTACTACTTTCAAAGATGGTCAAACGGCAATGTCACTGCATGTACTACAAGGTGAGCGTGAGTTAGTTGATGATTGTCGTTCGTTGGCTAAATTCAGCTTAAAAGGTATTCCGGCCATGGCAGCAGGTGCTGCGCACATTCGCGTAACCTTTAAAGTAGATGCTGATGGCCTATTAAGTGTATCGGCAATGGAAAAATCAACCGGTGTGCAAGCTGAAATTCAGGTCAAACCATCATTTGGTTTATCGGACGACCAAGTTGCAAACATGCTAAAAGAATCAATGACTAATGCAAAAGACGATATGCAAGCGCGTATGCTGAAAGAACAGCAAGTTGAAGCGTTACGAGTTGTTGAAGCGCTTGAAGCATCACTGGCAACCGACAGTGCATTACTTGATGAACAAGAATTAGGTGCGTTAAAAGCAGAAATTGCTAAACTTGTTGCCGTACGCGAAAGCGCAACAACACCTGCAGAAATTAAAGCAGCGATTGAAGCTGTAGACAATGCAAGTAGCGAATTTGCTGCTCGTAGAATGGATGCATCAATCAAAAAAGCGCTGCAAGGGCAGTCAGTAGACGAAGTTTAACGAGGTAAGGTATGCCACAAATTATTTTTCTTCCACACGAAGAGTTATGCCCAGAAGGCGCTGCTATTGAAGCTCCTGCAGGTGAAACGGTATTAGATGTTGCACTAAAAAACGGTATTAGCATTCCGCATGCATGTGAAAAATCATGTGCTTGTACAACATGCCACTTAGTCATCCGTGAAGGCTTTGACTCTTTAGATGAAAGTGATGAGCTAGAAGATGACATGCTAGATAAAGCATGGGGTCTTGAGCCAGAGTCACGCCTTGGTTGCCAAGCGGTGATCAAAGATGAAGATTTAGTGGTTGAAATTCCAAAGTATAATCTCAATATCGTTAATGAAGAGCATTAATTTTTAACGGCTTTGATTTCGTAAAAACCGCTGTAGTTGCTTGGTCTCTACAGCGGTTTTTTGTTTTTAGAGCTGTCAGCTTTCAGCCGTCAGTTTTTAGCAGATCGAGAGGGTGGTTCAGCTATTAGTGTTTTTGAGCAGCAATAGCTTTACATTCATTTCTCAGGTTTTATGTTTTTGATAGCTGATAGCTGATAGCTGATAGCTGATAGCTGATAGCTGATAGCTGATAGCTGATAGCTGATAGCTGATAGCTGATAGCTGATAGCTGATTTTGGAGGTTCTATGTCTGATTTGGTTTTTTCTGATTCGTTTATCGACGGTGACTTTTATTCTACGAGCCAGCGTTTTAGTGTAGATAACCCCGCAACCGCTGAGGTAATTACTCAGGTTTCTGATATTGATGAAGCCGGGGTTGAGCAGGCTTTAAAAAGTGCTGACGAGGCATTTAGCAAACTAAAGCAAACAACTGCAACCGAACGTAGTGAAACGCTGCGCCGATGGTATGAGTTGGTTATTGAGCACAAGCAACAGCTTGCTGAGTTAATGACTAAAGAGCAGGGTAAGCCTTTAAAAGAAGCCTTGGGCGAAGTGGAATACGGTGCTGGCTTTATTAAATGGTTTAGTGAAGAGGCAAAGCGTAGTTATGGCGACACAATTCCTGCTACCGACAGTAAGCATCGTTTAACAACGATAAAGCAACCAATTGGTGTGGTGGCTGGTATTACACCTTGGAATTTCCCGATTGCCATGATCACCCGTAAAGTTGCACCCGCTTATGCCGCGGGTTGTAGTTTTGTGATTAAACCTTCGGAGCATACGCCATTATGCGCTATTGCCTTAGCCTACCTTGCTGATAAAGCAGGATTTGTAAAAGGAGCGCTGAACGTGGTGGTCTCTGAAAACGCAAAAATGGTGGGTGAGATCATGACCGAGTCGGAGCGTGTTCGTAAGTTCACATTCACAGGCTCAACCGGTGTAGGTAAGCAGTTACTATCGCAGTGTGCCTCAACAATTAAACAAACGTCAATGGAGCTTGGCGGCAATGCCCCGTTCATTATCTTTGATAATGCCGATTTAGATGAAGCTGTTGCTGGCCTAATGGGGGCTAAATTCAGAAACGCAGGGCAAACTTGTGTTGCCGCTAACCGAATTTTTGTTCAGCGCTCAGTGCTTGAAACTGTGCTTGAAAAACTCACTGACAAAGTAGCTGAGTTAAAGGTAGGTAATGGTCTTGATGACGGGGTAGATATCGGCCCATTAATTTACCCTAAAGCAAAAGAGAAAGTTCAAACGCTTGTGCAAGATGCGGTTGATAAAGGGGCGTCGTTAATCGGTGACAACAGCGAGCTTGAAGGTAGCTTTCAAGCGCCATTAATTTTAACTGATGTTACTCCAGAGATGGATATCTATCATGATGAAGTGTTTGGCCCAGTTGTGAGCATAATCACCTTTGATGACGAACAAGAAGTACTTCAACTTGCGAACGACGTGCCATACGGTTTAGCTGCGTATTTTTATAGTGAAAACATCAAGCAAGTTTATCGAGTAAGCGAAGCACTTGAATACGGCATGATAGGTATTAACGAAGGCCTCATCTCAAACCCCGTAGCGCCATTTGGCGGCGTTAAACAGTCAGGCTTAGGCCGAGAAGGCGGCCACCAAGGGTTAGATGAGTACCTAGAAGAGAAGTATCTTTGTGTTAAAATTTAAGCCATCAGACTGATAGCTAAGTCCTTGCGCGCGAAATAAATTTCACGCCTACAATACTTCGCACCTCGTAGGAACGGCTTTAGCCGTGAATAGGTCAAATCTGTTCGGCGTTAAAACGCCTCCTACTTTGTAGGCGTCACGCTTGCTTGGCGGGTTTTACATTCAACACCTTGACGGCAAATCCAAAGCATCGCGCGAAATAAATTTCACGCCTACAATACCTTGCACCTCGTAGGAGCGGCTTTAGCCGTGAATAGGTCAAATCTGTTCGGCGTTAAAACGCCTCCTACCATGTAGGCGTCACGCTTGCTTGGCGGGTTTTACATTCAACACCTTGACGGCAAATCCAAAGCATCGCGCGAAATAAATTTCACGCCTACAATACTTCTCACCTCGTAGGAACGGCTTTAGCCGTGAATAGGTCAAATCTGTTCGGCGTTAAAACGCCTCCTACTTTGTAGGCGTCACGCTTGCTTGGCGGGTTTTACATTCAACACCCTGACGGCAAATCCAAAGACATCGCGCGAAATAAATTTCACGCCTACAATACCTTGCACCTCGTGGGAGCGGCTTTAGCCGTGAATAGGTCAAATCTGTTCGGCGTTAAAACGTGTCCTACTTTGTAGGCGTCACGCTTGCTTGGCGCGTCTTATATTCAACACTCTTTCGATGGACTAACGCCTTACCAACAAACAACACAATTCGGCTTCAAACTTATAGCTTGCGGCTTAAAGCTTCTAAATCCTCACCTATATTTTTCACAAAATGATAGCGCTGTCATTTTAGTTTTTATATGATAGGAACGAATTATTAACAAAAATGAAAAATAGTACGCAGAAATACCGTACACTCAGGGCTTAAACGAGGAGAAAGTAATGGATTTTAAGAAGTCACTATTCGCGGTAATGCTAGCGACTGCGCCTTTAATGGCTAGTGCAGCATTAACTCAATCGCAAGTTGATCAGTTTGCGAAAGGTACCGAACTGCTGTTTTCGGTAGAAGATAACTTTCGTAATAAAGATGCGGGCTTTTTAGGAAAAATTACCCTCAACAATGGCTCTGATGTGGCGTTACCTGCAGGCGAGAGCGACTGGCAGCTTTATATTCACTCAGTTCGTAAAATCTCAACCGAGCATGTCGCGGGCTTAAACATTGAACACGTTAATGGTGATCTTCATCGCATCGTACCAACGAGCTCGTTTAAAGGTTTAGGTGCAGGTGAAAGTTTAGAGTTGCCGTTTGATGCGCAAGTATGGATTGTAGCTTACAGTGACTTTATGCCACGGGCATTTTTTGTTTCAGGTAAGAATAAACCAGCCGTATTTGCCAACACCGACACTGAAGACTTTAAACAGTTTGTGACGCCATTTACCCGTGAAAATCAGTTACGCCGTTACAATGAGCCGAAAGATTTATCGGTTTTAGCAACGGCAAAAGTACGTTTCGAGCGTAATAGCACTGATAAGGTGTCGGTTAGTAAAGAGGATGCTTTAAAGCGTATTATTCCGAAGCCTCGTAAAGTCGATTTTAATCGAGGTAGCGCAACGTTAAACAATAATTGGCAAATCAGTTATCAAGGTCAGCTGAAACACGAAGTTATGGTGTTTATGCAAGACTTGCAAGATGACTATGGCATTAGCCTTAAAGCACAGCCTGATCATATCAATGTCGGCAAAGACAAAGTAATACGCTTAAAAGTTGACCCTAAACTCAATAATGCAAAAGCAGAAAGCTACACTCTAGAGATTGATGATGAAGTGATCACTATCGTAGGTAGCGATAACGCCGGTGTGTTTTATGCGATGCAAAGCTTATTGAACCTCATTCCTGCAAATAGCCAAGGCAGTGCCAGCTTACCGCAGTTAGAACTTGAAGACTCACCGCGTTATGGTTGGCGTGGTATGCATTACGATAATGGTCGTAACTATCATGGCAAAGAAGCAATGTTCAAGCTGGTTGAGCAAATGGCTCGCTATAAAATGAATAAGCTACACTGGCACTTTTCAGAAGATGAAGGTTGGCGACTTGAGATCCCAGGCTTACCAGAGCTCACCGACGTTGGTGGCTATCGCTGCTTTGATTTAGAAGAACGCGAGTGCTTATTAACTCAGCTTGGCACAGGGCCATTTAAATCAGGCTCAGGTAATGGTTATCTGAAACGTGATGAGTTTGTTGAGCTATTAAAGTTTGCGAAAGACCGCCACATTCAAATCATCCCTGAAGTTGAAGGCCCAGGTCATGCGCGAGCCTCAATTAAAGCGATGGAAGCGCGTTATCACAACATGTTAGAAGAAGCTGAGAAAGCCGCTAAAAACAACATTAAAACGCGCTCTGCAAACAAAGAAATTCAACACATAGATATGGGGCCAGCAAAGCAATATTTGCTTACTGATCCAAAAGATACCTCTGTGTACATGACGGTACAAAACTACAAAGATAACTCGATGAATGTATGTATGGACTCAACCTACGCATTTTTAGATAAAGTAACTTATGAACTTCAGCAGATGTATCGCGAGGCAGGTGTGCAGTTAAAGAACCTGCATATTGGTGGTGATGAAGTCGGTGCTGGTTCGTGGATAGGCTCGCCAATCTGTCAGGCGTTATTTGCCGATCCTAATAACGGTGTAGCTGGCCCCGCTGATTTAAAACCTTATTTCACACAACGTGTTGCAACCTTACTTGAAAAACGCGGTATTTCTCCGGGTATTTGGGAAGATGGCATCATGTATGACCGCGAAAATTCGTTTAAACGTGATGAGTTCCCTAACAAAACTTTTACCGTTAATACTTGGGATAACATTTGGGAATGGGGCGTTGCCGATAGAGCATACCGCCTAGCAAATGCTGGTTATCAAGTGGTGTTATCACACGGTACGCATTTGTACTTTGACCACCCATACGAAGCAAGCCCTGAAGAGCGTGGTTATTACTGGGCCACTCGTTACACAGATACGAAAAAAGCCTTTAATTACATGCCTGATGACGTGTATGCCAATGCCGATTACACCCGTACTCGTGAGCCAATCGTTAATTTAGAAGCGTTGGTGGGCCGCCCACTACCTAAACTTGAAAAGCCTGAAAATATTCTAGGTATGCAAGGTCAGGTATGGTCAGAAACAATCCGTACTGAAGAGCAAGTCTTAGCAATGATCTTCCCGCGTATTTTGTCAGTGGCAGAGCGCGCATGGCACAAAGCCGATTGGGAAGGCGAAAATGTCGATATTAAAAAACAAGCAAAAGACTGGGCTGAGTTCTCAAGTGCTGTAGGCTTAAAAGAGCTTGATAAGTTAGCTAAAGATGGCATCGAGCTGCATTTACCAGTACCGGGCGGTGTGATTGAAGATGGTAAATTGTATGCCAATAGCGCATTTGCATATTTGAGCATTGAGTACAGCCTAGATAACGGCCAAAGCTGGCAAACTTATGCCGAGCCTGTGAAGGTTGATAACAATGCAAAAGTTGCACTACGCACCCGCTTAAACGCAAAACAAACCAGTCGCGTGACCGTTGTTGGTGAGTAATGTTTCTGCGATAAATAAATATGATGCCTACAGCAAAGTGTAGGCGTCATTTTTGCTTGCGCGTCTGACTAAAATCTGGCGGCCTAAAAACTTCGCGCGAAATAAATTTCACGCCTACAATACCCCGCAACTCGTAGGCGTCACGCTTGCTTGGCGCGTCTTACATTCAACACCGTTCGTTCAAAACTGACAGCTGAAAGCTGACGGCTCCTAGAAACCACTTAAAAGAAATATGTCAGCGCTGTCATTTTTGTTGCGATAGTGTTATAAATATTTAATATCTCTTTTATATAATCATCTGAATGAGCAGCGCTGTAGAGTCGAACTGTGCTGTTATGGGAAATGTTATGTCTGAAATGAATAAACAAAGCAGTGTTGTGCCTATGGCGATTGTTGCAACGCTGTTTTTTATACTGGGTTTTGCTACATGGTTAAATGGTTCACTGATGCCATTTTTACAGCAAATTTTGCAGCTTTCACCTTTTCAGGCATCGCTGATTATTTTCTCGTTTTATATCGCCGTGACTTTTACGGCTTTACCTTCGGCGATGATCATCAGAAAGGTAGGCTATAAGAATGGCATGGCGCTGGGTATGGCGACCATGATGGTGGCAGGTTTACTGTTTATTCCTGCTGCAAAAACGCAAATTTTTGCACTGTTTTTATTCGCTCAACTTGTTATGGGAGCCGGGCAAACATTATTACAAACAGCGGTTAACCCATACGTAGTAAGAATCGGCCCAGAAGAATCAGCCGCGGCTCGCGTTAGTATTATGGGTATATTAAATAAAGGTGCAGGTGTTGTTGCGCCGATTGTGTTTACCGCACTGATACTCAGCGATTTTAAAGGCTTTGTAGGTAAAGAGCTTAGCCAAACTGATATTGATGCAATGGCCAATGGCTTAATATTACCGTATTTAGGGATGGCTATTTTTATTGGTATACTCGGCTTTGCGGTAACTAAAATGCCTTTACCAGAGCTAATTGATGACGACGTTGATGAACAAAAACCGGGGCAGGTAAAAGAAGCGCTAAGCCATCCGAGCCTTGCCTTAGGGATTGTGGCACTTTTTGTTTATGTAGCTGTTGAAGTAATAGCAGGTGACACCATTGGTAGCTTTGCGTTGTCTTTAGGTGTTGAAAAATATAGTGTTATGACATCGTACACCATGGGTTGTATGGTGCTAGGTTACTTTTTAGGGATTTTGCTTATCCCACGAGTGTTATCGCAGCAAACAGCGCTAACTATTTCAGCGGTATTGGGTTGTGTGTTAACGCTAGCGATAGTTACAGGTAGCAATGAAACTGTATTTATATCAACATTATTTGGCCTAAAATCGGTACTGCCTGATACCTTATTGCTCATTGCTGTGCTAGGCTTTGCTAATGCCATTGTTTGGCCTGCAGTTTGGCCGTTAGCATTATCTGGTTTAGGCAAGCTAACTAGTGTAGGCTCTGGTTTGCTCGTTATGGGTATAGCCGGTGGAGCGTTTGGTCCATTATTTTGGGGCTTAGCAAGTGGCGGCGTAAAAAGCGCAGAAGCACAACAAATGGCTTATATTGTGATGTTGCCTTGTTATTTATTCATACTTTTCTATGCTGTTAAAGGCCACAAGATGAAAAGTTGGAAGTAATTATGAGTTTGAGGTCGGGTGTAAAGCACACAACCTTGAACTTTGAAAAGTATTTCTAGTAAATAGAAATAATCCCGTGTGTAATGCCACCGAAAGGTGGCATTTTTTTGTTTGGGGTTTGAAAAGTTAGGCGCTAGGTATTAGGGGGCTAGGCATTAGGCGCTAGGTATAAGGCGCTAGGTATTAGGGGATAGGCTCTAGGTGCTAGGCTTTCGCGTGAAATAAATTTCACGCCTACAATATTTCACACCTCGCAGCTCTCGTTCGTAGAAACGGCTTTAGCCGTGAATTATCTTAGAGACTTCGGCACTAGAGTACTTCCTACATCGTAGGCGTCACGCTTGCTTGGCGCGTCTTACATTCAACACCTATCTGAAGGGGGAATGTATTGCGATCAAACAACACAGTTCGGCTCAAAACTAACAGGTGAAAGCTGACGGCTTTTTGAATTGAAAACAGGTGTTAAAGAAAAATCTTGAAATCCAAAATAAAAAATATTTAAGAAAATATAGGGATTTACAAAGGGGGAAAAGTGGGGCGACTGATGGGGCTTGAACCCACGACAACCGGAATCACAATCCGGGGCTCTACCAACTGAGCTACAGCCGCCACTGAGATACACCTCGTTTGGTGTGGCGCGCATATTACATAATTAAGGTTGGCTTGTGAAGCCCTAAATTGAAAAAAGTAGAAAAAACTTATTTACCTCAGAAAATTCAGAAAACCATCACTGGTCAGCTCGCGTTCAGTTTCGCAGATTAGACTTGCGACTTTTGTAATTGAGCAAATACTCATTTCGTAGTTTTATGCGTAATTTAATGATTTTTTAACCAAAGATCATATATAATTTGTACAGCGTGACGCTACAAATGAACTTCAGGAGAGAACATGGATACAATAATGAACTGGATCAACGAGAATTCAGGTTTAATCATACATTACGCCGTTCAGGCGGTTCTAGCGCTAATCATTTTCTTTATCGGTGGTCGCATCGCTAAATTCTGCGAAGGCTTAACTGAAAAAGCATTTGATAAAAAGAAAGTCGATAAAGCTGTAGGTTCATTTGTTGCTAGTATTGTCTATGCAATTGTATTTGCTGCAACAATCTTAATGGCACTATCTCAATTAGGTATTGAAACTACTTCATTCATTGCTATTTTAGGTGCGGCTGGTTTAGCAGTAGGTTTAGCACTTCAAGGTTCACTATCTAACTTTGCATCAGGTGTTTTAATCATCTTACTTCGTCCTTTCAAATCAGGTGACTATGTAGAAGCAGGTGGTAAAGCGGGTACAGTTAAGAAAATCGAAATTTTCTCTACAGAATTACGTACACCAGATAACAAAGTAATTATCATGCCCAACTCATCAATTATGGGCAGCCCAATTACAAACTTCTCTCGTGAATCAACTCGTCGTATCGATTTAGTAATCGGTGTTGGTTACGATGCAGATCTTAAAGAAGCAAAAGCAGTTCTTAAATCAGTTTTAGATAAAGAAGAGCGCTTATTAAAAGACCCAGCATACACAGTAGCGGTATCTGAGCTTGCAGATTCAAGCGTAAACTTTGTGGTTCGCCCTTGGGTTAACTCAGCTGATTACTGGCCAACGTATTTTGATTTAATGGAAAACATTAAGATCGCACTAGACGATGCCAACATCACAATCCCATTCCCGCAAATGGATGTTCATTTGCACAAAGAAGACTAATAAGTCTAACGTACAAGTAGTAAAGGTTATTTTTTAATGAAATTAAAAGCATTATCAATTCTAGTTGCAGCAAGCGCTGCAACTAGCGCATTCGCAGCAGATGAAACCAAAACTTGGGATGTAACCAGTGAATTAGGTGCTATCGTAACAAGCGGTAACACTGAAACAACCACACTTAAAGGTGGTATCAAGGTATTACATAACCTAGAAAACTGGAATAACGAGTACAAGTTAGACGGCATCTACAAAGAAGATGAGATCGAAAACGACCAAGGTGTAAAAGAAACACAGCGTACCAACGAAAAGTACTCAATTTCAGCGCAAGGTAACTATAAATTAAACGAAAAGCACTCACACTTATTCATCTACGGTTCGCACGTATCTGATTACTTTGGTGCATATCGTAATGAATCAGTAATCTCAGCGGGTTATGGTTTACGTTTAATCGACCGCTCTGATATGTGGTTAAACGCAGAAATCGGTCCGGGTTATAAGTACTTCCAATATCCAGACGACAGCACTGAAGTTGATGACAACGGTGACTCACTTGCCGGTGAGCGCGAAGGTGAAGCAATCGCACTAGGTAAAGTAGATTACAACTGGCAGATTTCAGACAGTGCACGTTTTACTCAGTTAGTATCAGTTGAATATGGTGATACCAACACTAAAACACGTTCAGAGTCTGCAATCCTTGCTAAGATTAACGGTTCACTACAAATGAAAGTAGCTTACAACATCACTCACAACTCAGATGTTGCCGATGATAAAGAAAACACAGATACAGAAACGTCACTAACGCTAGTTTACAGTTTTTAACTAAATAAATCGTTTTGTTGACAATTTAATGACAAAAAGGGACGAAAGTCCCTTTTTTATTTCTGTAATTTTCAGGTAGAATAGACAATCTTTTTGACTGTAGAACTATGGATATCCCTACCTGTGATGTTATTTAAAAGACTCTTCATTACTTTTTTGCTGTTAACTTCCGCATCAGTATTGGCTTTTACTCCTACAGCCGCACAAATCGAACAATTTAAAAAGCTTCCTAGAGCGCAGCAAGAGGCACTAGCAAGGCAGTATGGTGTAGATTTATCGACGATTACAGGTAAGAAATCTTCAACCGACCAAATTGAACAAGAATCAACAATACAACCTCGTTTAGAACAAGAAAAAGAACAATTAACAGATGAAGAGCGCTTTGCTCCAAAAGTTGATGAAGTAAAGCCTTTTGGTTATGACTTGTTTGCTGGTGAGCCAACATCATTTATGCCAAGTGAAAATGCGGCAGTTCCTGATACCTACTTAATTGGTCGTGGAGATACACTTAACATCAACTTTTACGGTAAAGAAAGCGAGAGCTATGAAGTTGTTGTTGACCGCGAAGGGCGTATCAGCATTCCAAACTTAAGTCCTGTTCAAGTGGCGGGTCTGACTTTTGCAGAAGTCAAAGAGTTAATCAAAGCAAAAGTTGAACAAGAAGTAATTGGTATTAAAGCATTTGTTTCAGTAGGTAAACTTCGTAGCATTCGTGTGCTAGTGCTTGGTGAAGCGTACAAACCGGGTAGTTATTCTGTTTCATCACTGACTACCGTATCGCATGCACTATTTGTTAGTGGTGGGGTATCTGATATTGCTTCACTACGTAATATTCAAGTTAAACGTGCGGGTAAGGTTGTTGCAAACTTTGACTTGTATGATCTATTAATCAACGGTGATAGCAGCAACGATATTATTTTAAAGCCTGGCGATGTGGTGTTTATCCCATCAGTTGGCTCACAAGTCGCTGTTGAAGGCTTAGTAAAACGCCCTGCTATTTTTGAGCTAAAAAAAGGTGAAACAGCAGCACAGTTATTAAAAATGGCGGGTGGTTTAAAGCCGCAAGCTTACGCTAAAAAAGCAATTGTTGAACGCTTCAATAACAATAATATGAAAGAAGTGTTATCAGTAGACTTTAGCGGTAATCAAATTAATTATACCCCTCGTGATGGGGATCGTATTCGTTTTAACCCTGTAAGCTTTCAATATCAAAACAGTATTAGCTTAATTGGTGCTGTTGCTCGTCCTGGCCATTATCAGTGGCATCAAGGAAAACACATCTCAGACATTCTAACTTCGGTGCGTGGTGACTTGCTGCCTCAGGCTGATTTAGGTTACGGATTACTTGTTCGTGAAGTTAATGTAGCAGGTGATATTCAAGTTTTTCAATTTGATATAGCACAAGCGATTGTTAAGGCTGCAGAGCATGATTTAGAGTTAAAAGCTAACGATAAGCTTTTTGTATTTAGCCGTTATCAAGAAAAGCAAGCTGAAGAAACTGCACTTGCAAATATGGCGCTTACAGAAGCGCAGCAAGAGCAGCAGTATAAAGTAAAACAATGGCATCAATACCAGCAAAGAGAGTTTGAAAAATACATCGGTGTTACAGGCTCATCAACAGGACTAAAGTCAAAAGAAGACAGAACTAAATCGATTGCAGATATTGCCAAGCACAATTTAACTGACGATGAAGAGCTACTTGAGACAAAAGATTATGCAGTTTTCAGTCGTTTTAATCTATTAAAGCCAATTATTTCTAAACTAAAGCAGCAGGCTACAGTCTCTATGGCAATGCAGCTTGTAGAAATAAATGGCCATGTAACTTACCCAGGTGTTTATCCTCTTACAGTTAATGGCGAAGTAAACGATTTGATAGCCGCCGCCGGTGGTTTACTTGAGTCTGCTTATACTGAGCAAGCTGAAATAACCCGTGTAATGGATGGCGACGCATCAAAAGTTAAACATATAAAATTTAACCTGCAAGCTGCCATGTTAGGTAGTAATGGTGAAAAGATCGCATTACGTAGTAAAGATAGTATTAATATCTTCTCTATTCCTAACTGGCAAGAAAACGTAAAAGTAGAGCTTAAAGGCGAAGTGAAATTCCCTGGGGTTTACACTATTCGTCGCGGTGAAACATTAAGCAACTTACTAGAACGTGCTGGCGGTTTTTCTGAATTTGCCGCGCCTAATGCTGCTATCTTCACTCGTGAAGCAATTCGCAAACAAGAGCAACAGCAACTTGCAAAACTTTCTGAAGATTTGCGTCGTGACATTGCATCAAAAAGCTTTGAGAACTCTGTAAGTAGTAACAGTCTTTCTTATGATGAAATGAATAAGCTATTGAATGATCTGGCTAACGTTGAAGCTGTGGGACGATTGGTTATTGATTTACCAATGATTGTAGAAGATAAACAAAGGCTTGTTCTGCAAAATGGTGATGCGCTTTATGTACCAAGTAAACGTGATTCAATCAGTGTAATTGGTGAGGTTAACTACGCAACCTCACACTTATTCCAGCAAGGTATTACGGTAGACGATTACATTGATCTTAGTGGCGGCTTAAAAGAGCGCGCAGCAGATGAACGAATCTATATCATCAAAGCTAACGGCTCAGTGAAAATCCCAAGTACAGGCAGCTGGTTTGCAGTTAATGACACAAACACGCTTGAAGCCGGCGATACCATCGTAGTGCCAATGAACTCAGATTACATGGACAACCTAACTCTGTGGAGCACTGCGACACAGATTGTTTATCAGTTAGGTGTAGCAGTTGCTGCTATTAGTAGTATATAAAGCCTATTTTTACAGAGATTAAAATGTCTAGTTTAAATCATAATATGAAAGTCGAAAATTCATCTGAAGATGTTGACTTAAAAAAAGTTTTTAATGTCTTTTTTAGGTACAAATGGCTGATTTCATCAATAACTTTAGTAGCAGCTTTAATTTCAGTAGTATTTGCTATTAACCAGCCAAATATTTATAAATCGACTACTTTAATTATGCCTGCTGAGCAAGAGAGTAAAGGAGGGCTGTCCTCTCTCGCTAGTCAATTTGGCGGACTTGCTAGTTTGGCAGGAATGAATATTCCATCACAATCAAATAAATCAAAGATAGCTGTAGAAATACTTAGGTCGCGCCTATTCATATCAAAATTTATAAATAAACATAACTTATTACCTGATTTGATAGCTGCAGAATTTTGGGATTTAGGTAGTAATAAGTTGAGTTATAACCCAGATTTATATGATGCTGAGATGAAAAAGTGGGTGAGGGAAGTGCAGCTTCCATTTACGCCTAAGCCTACAGATCAAGAAGCTTATAAAAGTTTTTTAGAGAAGCTAAGTATTATAGAAAACATTGAAACTGGCATGATCACTATTTCATTTGATCATATTTCACCTTATTTTGCTAAAAATATTCTCGATTTACTAATAGAGGATATCAATAATGAAATGAAAAAGAAGGATATTGAGGAAGCTAAAAAGAGTATCGCATTTCTAGAAGAGCAAATACGCAAAACAAGTGTTTCAGATATAAAGTCAATTTTCTATAACCTAATTGAAGAGCAAACTAAAACTATAATGTTTGCCGAAGTAAGAAAAGAATATGTTTTTAAGGTAATTGATCCTGCAATTGTTCCAGAATTAAAAGATAGACCCAAAAGGGCATTAATTTGTATTTTTGGCACTTTGCTTGGGTTTATGCTGAGTCTTTTGATTGTCTTTTTCTTGTCGAATATAAAAGGCATCTATTCAAAGTGATAGTAGTATTTGGCCTGAAACGCTATGAACAACTATAAATTTTACTTATGAATCTAAGAACTATAACTCAATACTCACTAGGACCTGTCGGTTCTGCGTTCCTTGGATTTGTAACTTTACCTCTGATTACATGGCATTTCAGTTCAGAAGATGTTGGAAGGCTGAGCATGCTATTTATAGTACAGAGTTTTGCTGTACTTTTTTTTTCCATAGGTTTAGATCAATCTTACATTCGTTATTATTACTCCTCAAAAGATGTAGGTCAATTATTTAAAGATTGTATTACACCAGGCATTATCTTATTTATAATTACGTCTTTAACATTATATCTATTTGATCCCACTCTGATATCTTACATTTTGTTTGGGATTGAGGATTCAACATTAACTTTAATGACTTTAGCATGTATTTTGGTCGTTTACTTACAAAGGTTTATATCTTTAATTGTACGAATGCAGGAAAATGCATTATTGTTTTCCTTAAGTCAATTCTTACCTAAAGTATTCTTTCTATGTTACTTTTTCATTATAATTTTATTTGAAGAAGGCTCAGGTTTTATATATTTGCTATTAGGTCAGCTTATTTCGAACCTATTAATTCTTTTATATTTATTGTATGGAAATAAAGAGGGAATTTATAAATCGATATTGATAAAGTTTTCTATTAAAAGATTTTCAGAGTATTTTAGTTACGGGTTGCCTTTAACTATTGGTGCTATAGCTTATTGGGGGCTTACTGCTACAGATAAGTTTTTTTTAAGAGCTTACTCATCATTAAATGAGTTAGGCATCTACTCTGTTGCTATAAGTTTCTCTACTGCAGCAATAATTTTCCAGAAAGTATTTACAACAATATGGACTCCATACGTTTATAAGACTATAAACGGCGGGCATGATGATAATGAAATTAGGAATATAAATAAGTATGTGGTTTTATTTGTTGCAGTTATAATTTCACTGCTCGGTATGGCAAGTTGGGTAATTGATTATATACTGCCAAATGAATATTCTTTGGTGAAATATTTAGTAATACCTTGCATGTTAGCCCCATTATTTTATGTGCTTTCAGAAACAACAGTGATTGGACTTAATATAGTAAAAAAGACTAATTACTCAATGTTAGCATCAATTTTTGCTTTTGCTATTAATTTTATAGGTAACTTTTTCTTAGTGAAAAAATTCGGTGCATATGGAGCTGCGATTAGTACAGCAACTTCATTTTGGGTATTCCTTGTTCTTCGAACTGAGTTGTCATGTTATTTTTGGAAGAGTATACCGAGGGTAAGGTTATATATATTAACCTTATTTCTTTTGGTAGCATCAATAGTAACAATAATATTATCAAGTAAAGTTATAGTGTTAATTTGGGTTTTTTTATCACTAGCAGTAGTAACCCTTTTCTATAAGGATTTTTTGTTCATGTTATCAACTATAAAAAAAGCAAAAGTATAGAGGCTTAAATGAAAATCTTTTTCTTTGGTCAAGCCACTGGCGGAAATGCATTATTGTGGTTCAACTTCCTAAACCATCAAACTAAAAATAATAAGCAATTAGAAATTACATTTTTGGCACGAACCCTTTGTACTTTGAAGCACTCTTTTAAGGTTTTTTCACCTTATGGTTATAAAAAACTACCAAAGGTAATTCAAAAACTAAGGAATAAAAGTGTTTCATTATTTTTACTTGACCTCTATTTATTCCTCCTAAAAAGAAAAGGAATACAAGATTTATTAATTCTACAAGGGAACTATACACCAGCGACTAACTTGAAAGTATTAAGTAAGATAGAGCATAAAAAGTCAATATTAAACATTTATGGAAGTGACTTTTATAGAAAATATCTTAGAAAAGAACTTGATAAAGCTGGGCTGAAACAATTTATAGAGGTTCTTGAAAAAGTAGATGTAATTCATTGTAACTGGCATACAACGAAAGATGACTTCCTAAATGAGTTTCCACAGTTCAGTGAAAAGGTTCTGTGTTGTCCATGGGGAGCAGATTTAGATTGGTATGAACATGAAATGAAACCTAAAAAGAGAAAAGAAAACAAAGTCTTTTTATCTACTAGAGCATTGCACTCATATAATAATGTAGATCTAGTAGTTGAAGCATTTTGTAAAGCTTTTCCTAGTAATACACATCATCAGTTACATATAGTTGGTGCCTATGGTTGCGATCCTGAAGTACTTAAAAAGATACGTAAAACCATTATAGATTATGATCAAAGCAATAACATTAAAATTGATATAGATAAATGGTACGAAGGTATTGATCTAATGAATTTATATGACAGCGCTGATTATAATATTTGTTTTGGTTCTACAGATCAATTAACGATAAGTATCGTTTATGCTTATTTACGGGGAACAAAAAACATACTTTCTCCCTTAGATAATTACCAGTACCTTAGCCAATTAGGTTTCAAAACACAGTCTATATGTGAAGAAATTTCAGTTGAAAACCTTAAAGAAAAGTTTCTATATTTAGTTGATAATTCGATGGATGAAGAAAGTATTATAAGTGATGAAAAATTAGCAAGAGAAGTTTTTAATTTAGAAACAGTCTTTAATCACTATATGGAAAAAATTAATGAATAATAATACTACTCCAGGCTATATAACATTATTAGATATTTTAATTAAGGGCTCTGATAAGCTTGATTTTTCACTAGATTCTATAGAAGCAGGGCATAATGGGCCTTATAAAGATGAAGAGACAAGAGCTAGAAATATCGCACACTGGATAATAATTTTCAGTTGTATATATAAGGAAACTAAAGAAATTAAATATAAAGAGTTTTCTTATCAAGCTATTGATCTTCTTTTATCAGAACAGTTCCGCCCGATGAAAGCAGCATTTTTCTGTCGAAAAAATCCTCTTAAAGACTTCTCTAATGGTGTTATGGGACAAGCGTGGATCATGGAAGCATTAATCTATTCATCAAAAGTTTATAATGATAGTGAGTTGATGAAGCAGGCTATTTCTCTTTATAGAATGCATTCATTTGACAGTAACCGAAGTCTTTGGAGGGTATTGAATGTAGAAGGCTCTTTTGGAGACTTCGACCAAACTTTTAATCATCAACTTTGGTTTGCATCTATAGCTGCAAAGTTGGACTTTAGCATTGCAAAAGAGCAAAGCCTAAGCTTTATGGATAATGTATTAAGCAATGTAGAATTGTATTCAGATGGAATTATCTATCATAAATCATCGATTTATAGTTTTAAAATAGAAAAGAACCTAGGATTTGGTTCGATCTTAGATTATTTTTTCAATAAAATGTATTCTTTTAAAATTAAGCGTTCTCTTTATTCTAAATCTGTAGGTTATCACTCCTTTAACCTGGTCGCCTTAAGTTATTTATATTCTGAATTCAAAGAACATGCTTTTTTCAAAAGTAAAAAGTTTGAGAAAATTATATCAGTAATAAAATCTGAACAATATTTAAAGTCATTAAAGAAATCTAAATATTCTTATCAATATAATCCGCCAGGTATTGAGGAGGCAATAGCACTCTCAAATATTATTTCAGATGAGAATTATGCAATTAAAGCACTTGAAAGGCATTTTTCGATTACAGGAATCAGTAATACAGTCAATGTGCATGACTACCATACAAGTTTAGCTAGGCTTTATGAAATTGCTTTGTTAGATATTAAACTAACTACACCTATTAAGGTATCTTCTGAAATGGTGTCTAAGTGACAAAAGATAAGGTCAACTTTGTAATATTCTTTAGCATTTTCTTTTTTCCATTATTTCCATCAATAATGGTTAATTCTCAGGTTCATATTAATATTTTAGTTTTTTTACTTTCAATACTATACCTGATTATTTATAAAAAAAGTGTTGATTTTTCCCGTGACAAGGTTGTTATAAGTTATTACTTAGTCCTTTTATTATTACTTAGTGTTAGTTTTATTTTTGACATCGTAAGCTTAGAGATATCTATTGGAAGTGGATTTTCCTACTTAAGGCCATTGATGTTGTTGGTGATAACTATTGCCGCTATTGATGCTGTCAAAAATTCTGATTTTGTATGTAAGCAACGGCTGGCTTTGATTGTTCTTGCTTCGACTTTATATGTTTTTGTTGAGTTGATTTTAAACTCTCAGCCATATTTTCATGAGCTCGTTTTTTATCTTTATAAAAGAGAGTTTAGATTTGAACTTTTATTTTATGCTGTAACCTTTTTTGGAACTAGTTACTATTCAGGCTATGCTTTTCTGATTCTTTTCTTTTTGGCATTAATTAATTATAACAAGTATCAAACTACACTTTTTGGTTTCCTTTTAGTCGTCTTTACAGCACTGCTGGTTTTATTATCACAGAGTAAGTCGATGATTTTCTCTTTGTTTATCTGTATATATTTGTATGCTTTTTTTAAATCTAAGAGTTTATTGCTTAAGTCTATTCTATTCTTCTTCCCTTTTGCGTTAGTGTTTTTATTTTTTATTAATAAAGATGTAATTTCTAATCTACTTATCTCAACAGAACTTCGCTCACTAAAGTCTCTTGATACATTATTAATGAATACATCAAACTCTGGAACTTTGAATGTCCGCTTTGAGCAAATAATTTCAGCTTTTAATTCAGCATATGAAAAGAGCATCTTTTTTGGAAGCGGGCTCGGAAGGGATGAAAGTTTAGAATCATTACCGGCTGTATATTTTTTTAGATATGGACTCCTATCAATATTTTTCCATTATTTTGTTGTATTTTTTATTGTAGTCTTCTCATTTATAAAAATGCGTGAACTGCGTAAATCAGATGACTTTATTTACCCGCTTGTGGTATTCTTATGGGCTTTTACTTTACCCTTAACGCAATTTAGTGGGGTAATGGTAGAAATGTCAAAACTATCATATATGTCAGCGCTGATGGTTGGTTATCTTTTAAAGTTGAGAGGTTTGAGTGCCAAATAAAGTTCTTGTATCAGTAATTATACCTTACTACAACTCTAGGGCTAGTTTATCCAAACTGTTATCTTCAATTCCTGAGCATGATTGGCTAGAAGTAATTGTTGTTAATGATCACTCTGACAGTATAGAAGATATAATTTCTAAACATAAACGTTCTATTACTTTTATGCAATTACAAGGGCATCGGTGGGCTGGAGCGGCGCGAAACTTAGGCTTACAAAAATCAGTCGGTCAATTTATTCTATTTGCTGATGCCGATGATTGTTTTTTAGAAGGTGCGTTTGATAAAGTTTATAATTATTGCCATAAATCAAATGATTTAGTTTTTTTTACACCGACGAGTAGAAAAGAGTCGGGAGAATCATCTACAAGGCACCTAAGTTATAAACAGCTTATCTTAGATTTTATTGAAACAGGCAAAGATGCGATAAAATACAGATTTCATGTTCCTTGGAGTAAACTTGTAAGTAGAAAGTTAATTGTAGATAACAATATACTTTTTGATGAAGTGATTGCTTCAAACGATGTTAACTTTTCTTTGAAATGTTCATATTTCGCTAAAAATATTGCTGTTACTACTGATGAAATATACTGTGTTGTTGAAAGTGATCAAAGCTTAACAAAGCAACTGTCTGAAGAAGTAATTGACTCTAGGTTCGATGCACTTTCACGCTACAATGACTTTCTTATTTCTAAAGGCGACCCGAATCTAGCTGCTATGTCAGGCCATCTTTTTTCAGCTTATAAATTCGGCTTTAATAAGTTTTTAAGTCGTTATTTCTACTGTCGCTATAGAGGGTATAAAATTTTTTATAGTTGGTCTCATATTTTTAGTGTTATTAGGAGAAGAAAGTTAGTCTAATGAAAATTTTATATTTGCATCAATATTTTGCTACCCCTTCTTCTAAAAGTGGAACTCGTTCTTATGAGATGGCTAAAAGGTTAGTTAAAAATGGCCATGATGTGACTTTTGTTACATCTTCGGCTTATTTATCTGATGAATTCAGTTTAAAAAATGGATGGAATTATTTAGAAATTGAAGGAATTAAACTTCATATCTTAAATCTTAATTACTCTAATAATGATGGTTTTATTAAGCGAATTTTTAAATTTATTAACTTTTCTATTCGCTCTACATTTAAAGCTTTAAAAGTTAAATCCAATGTGGTTTTTGCTACTAGTACTCCGCTTACAATTGCGATTCCAGGATTAGTCTATTCAAAAATTAAAGGAAAGCCTTTGGTTTTTGAGGTCAGAGATTTATGGCCAGAGCTTCCTATTGCAACAGGGGTGATTAAAAATCCATTAATAATTTCTTTTGCTAGGTGGTTAGAAAAGTATACATATAGAAACTCTTCTCGCCTGGTTGGTCTTTCTCCCGGAATGTGTGATGGTATTGCTCAGCAAGGGATACCTAGAAGTAAAATAACCTTAGCTACTAACAGTTGTGATACAGAACTCTTTGATGTCGATAGTATCGTTGGTGAAAATTATATTAACTCCAATTTTAGCTTTCTAAATGGCCGTAAATTAATTGTTTATACAGGAACTTTCGGTTTGATCAACGATGTTGGGTACCTTGTCGAAATAGCTAAGGAAGCTATGAACATTGCACCTGAGTTATGCTTTGTTGCAATAGGTGAAGGTATGGAGAAAGAAAAGGTTATTGAGAAGGCGTCAAGTGCAGGAGTTCTCAATAAGAATCTTTATATATTACCAGCTGTACCTAAAACGGAGATTGTAAAGATTCTTTCCGCTGCCGACTTATCACTCTCATTATTTGGACCTATAAAGGAGATGTGGAATAATTCGGCTAATAAACTTTTTGATTCTTTGGCCTCACAGACTCCGATTGCTATAAATTACGGAGGCTGGCAAAAAGAATTTATACTTGAGTCTAAATGTGGTGTTGTTCTTGACCATAGGAACTATAAATGTTCGGTTATTAATATCAAAGATTTCTTATTTGATATGAAGGCATATAACCTGGCAAAGGATAGTTGCCGCACACTTTCTTATGAGCGTTTTTCGAGAGATATTATGGCTAAAAAGTTAGAGAACACGATACTGGAAGCATGTGATGATTAAGCGGTTTTTTGATTTTATTGTTTCGCTTTTTGCTTTGCTTTTATTATCCCCACTAATGCTTATTTTATCTTTATTGGTGCGATTCAATATAGGCTCACCTATTCTTTTTAAGCAGGAGCGGCCAGGTCTCAATGGTCATGTGTTTAATATGCTTAAATTTAGAACCATGTTAAATGATACAGATAGTCAAGGCCGACTCTTACCCGATGAAAAAAGAATTACAAAGTTTGGCGCGTTCTTACGTTCAACAAGCTTGGATGAATTACCTGGTCTCATAAATGTTCTCAAAGGTGAGATGAGTTTGGTTGGTCCAAGACCTCTTCTTGTTCAGTATTTACCTCTATATAACAAAGAGCAGGCACGACGCCATGATGTTCGTCCAGGTATAACTGGGTGGGCCCAAGTTAATGGCCGAAATGCTATTAGTTGGGAAGATAAGTTTAAATTTGATGTTTGGTACGTCGATAATCATAGCTTTTTACTTGATATAAAAATTCTTTTTTTAACAGTAAAAAAGGTATTTGTTCGTGAAGGTATTAGTGCTGATGGTGAAGCAACAATGCCACTCTTTAAAGGTAGTGATAAAGAATGAAAGATATTATAGTTATTGGCGGTGGAGGCTTTGCCAAAGAAGTTATTTGGCTAGCTAATGATTGCAATCGTAAAGTTAGAGGTGTCTTAGACGATAATTCCGAAACTCATGGCCTTGAACTTCAAGGTGTAAATGTCTTGGGAAATATAGATTCTTGGATTGAATATGCTTCAGATTGTCAGTTTGTAATTGCAATTGGTAATCCTCGTGTGCGTAAGTTAGTGGCTGATAAAATGAAGCTTTTAGGGGACCCTGATTACGCAATCTTAGTACATCCTAGTGTACGTTTCTCAAACACAGTTAAAATTTCCAAAGGAGCTATTGTTTGCGCTGGAACTATTTTGACAACAGACATTGAACTTGGTGAGCACTGTGTTTTAAATCTTAATGTCACTGTTGGTCATGAGTGTGAAATTAGAGATTTTGTAACAGTTGCACCTATGGCTGCTATTTCAGGAAATGTGACCTTACATGATTTGGTTGAAGTTGGTACTGGGGCTGTAATTAGGCAGGGGCTAACTCTAGAAGGCGGTTCAATGCTTGGGATGGGTGGGGTTCTAACTAAGAATATACCGGAAAAATTTATTTTTGCAGGTAACCCAGCAAAGAAACTCAAGGAGATTGTTGAGTAATGGAAGTATCAATCATTGGTTCAGGTACAATGGCAACAGGTATTGCCCAAGTTATTTGTAACTGCGTTCAGATTACTAAGGTTAACATTATTGCTCGCACAGAAGCTAAAGCAGCTAATGTGATAGATATTTGCGAAAAAGGTATGAAGCGACTTATTCGTAAGTCTAAAATTACCGAAGAGCAAGCTTCTACATCTGTTGAAAAATTACAAGCCTGTACAGATTTAGAGGTCATTAGGAATTCAGATTTAATTATAGAAGCTGTAGCCGAAGACTTTACAGTAAAAATGGAATTATTTTCTAAGCTATCTAACTTAGTGTCCAATAATGCAATCGTAGCAACGAACACTTCTTCTCTATCAATTACTGCTTTTGCCAGTGTACTGCCTAATCCTAAAAATGTTGTAGGCTTGCACTTTTTCAATCCTGCACCCGTAATGGAGTTAGTTGAGATTGTTGTTGGTCATGAAACATCTAGCTCTATTGTGGAAAAGTTAGAGTCACTAACAAAGATGTTAGGTAAATCACCTGTGGTTGTGCAGGAGGCTCCTGGATTCGTAGTTAATCGTATGCTTATTCCTATGATTAATGAAGCTGTTAGTATTTTAGCTGAAGGTGTTGCTACAGCAGAGGATATTGATAAGGCTATGAAGCTTGGTGCGCATCATCCGATGGGCCCATTAGCTCTAGCTGATTTAATTGGTAATGATGTGAATTTATCAATTATGGAAACGCTTTATAGCGAAACAGGTGATCCTAAATACCGAGCACATCCTTTACTAAGGAAAATGGTTCGAGCAAATCATTTAGGGCGAAAATCTAAAAAAGGCTTTTTTGAGTATAAGTAATGTTAAACACTCCTTTTTCTCCGTGGCCAAGCTTTACCCAAGAAGAAGCTGATGCTGTTAGCCGCGTTATTTTATCGAATAAAGTTAATTATTGGACCGGTACAGAAGGCCGTGAATTTGAAAATGAATTTGCGGCTTGGACTGGTACAGAGTACGCTGTAGCGTTAGGTAATGGAACTCTTGCTCTCGATCTTGCTTTAAAGGCATTAGATATAGGTCCAGACGATGAGGTAATTACTACACCTCGTACATTTTTAGCTTCTGCGAGCAGTATTGTTACTGCAGGTGCATCGCCAATATTTGCTGATGTTGATCTTAACAGTCAAGCAATCACAGCTGAGTCTATTAAAGCCGTACTTACTCCTAAAACTAAAGCTGTCATAGTTGTGCATTTAGCTGGAATGCCGGCTGAGATGGATGCAATCATGGCGTTAAGTAATGAGTATGGATTCTATGTTATTGAGGATTGTGCTCAGGCACATGGAGCAAAATACAAAGGTAAGTCAGTTGGGAGCATTGGCCACATTGGAGCTTGGAGCTTTTGCCAAGACAAAATAATGACTACAGGCGGTGAAGGTGGCATGGTTACCACAAACTCTAAAGAGTTATGGTCAAAAATGTGGAGCTACAAAGATCATGGTAAAAGCTTCGATGCCATTTACAATCGCGAGCATCCTCCAGGATTTAGATGGCTACATGAAAGCTTTGGTACTAACTGGCGTATGACCGAGATGCAGGCTGTAATTGGACGTATTCAGCTAACTCGTATGAGTGACTGGACTGCAAAGCGTCAAGCTTATGGTGCACAACTAGATCAGGCTGCAAGTGGTTATAATTGTGTCCGTTTAGTGTCAATACCTGAATATATTGAGCATGCTGAGTATAAGCATTATATGTTTATAAAGCCTGAATCTTTAGCTGAAGGATGGGATCGGGACCGAATAGTTAACGAAATAGTAGCTCGTGGTGTGCCCTGTTTTCAAGGAAGTTGCTCTGAAGTTTATTTAGAAAAAGCTTTTGATAATACTTTGTGGCGACCAGCTGAGCGCTTGAAAAATGCTGTCCAGTTAGGTGAAACCTCATTAATGTTCCTTGTACATCCATCTCTAACTCAGCATGAAATTCAGCAAACTACAATTGCTATACACGAGGTTTTAGAAGCCGCATCTAAATAACATAGTCTTAAGTGGTAGTTAGTTGCTTCTCCGGTAACAAATTGCCACTTTTTTTTACAAAAAAGCAAAGGATTGTTAAGCACTGCTCAACTAGATTATAGGAATTGTTTTAGTTGTTCCTAATGTAGTAGAATTAGAGTAGGACTGATATGTTACTTTTTAATAGGGACCCTTTCTTGTTTTTAGATACTCTTGTCAAATTACCGCGAAACCAAAAAAGAGTTGTTTCTTTAATTATAGATACTTTTTTTATATTTTTATCTTTTTGGCTTGCATTTATATTAAGACTCGATAGCTTGAAAGAGTTTTATGACTACCAGAACTGGTTATTACTTTTAGGGGTATTACCATTAAGTTTGTCTGCTTTTGTGAAGCTAGGCTTATATCGTGCTGTTTTACGGTATATTAACTCTCAAGCTTTATGGGCAATTTTAGCAGGTGTGATCTTATCCACGGTCTCTCTAATTGGCCTTTCATTCTTTATTGGGGCGCAAGTCCCAAGAACTGTACCTGTTATATACTTTTGTATCGCTTTGCTGCTTATTGGTGGTAGCCGATTAACAGTACGTGCGATCGTCGGTAAACTCATTATGCGCAGAAAAGAAGGCGTGGTTATTTACGGTGCAGGCTCTGCTGGACGTCAATTAGCAACTGCGTTGGCTAATGGACCTGAATATGCCCCAGTTGCGTTTTTAGACGATGACCCCAAAAAACAAAATACATTCGTACAAGGGTTGAATGTTTTTTCATCTAAAGAAATTGCAAAAGTAGTTGCTACTAAATCAGTCACGAAAATTTTATTAGCTTTACCAAGTGCTACCCGAAGCCGCAGAAAAGAAATCCTCAATGAAATTGAGTCTTTTAAACTACAAGTTATGACGATTCCTGGAATGGCCGATTTGGTAGCAGGGAACACTTCATTAGAACAAATAAAAGAAGTAGGTGTTGAAGATCTTTTAGGGCGTGACCCAGTAGAGCCAAACACCGAATTAATGTCTGCTAATATTCAAAATAAGGTTGTTTTGGTTTCAGGTGCAGGTGGGTCAATTGGCTCTGAGCTTTGTCGTCAAATTGTTAAAAACTCACCAACGAAGCTAGTCTTGTTTGAACTTTCTGAATATGGCTTATATGCAATTGAAAAAGAGCTGAAAGACTACGTTTTTCAAAACTCCTTAAATATCGAAATAGTGCCAATTCTTGGCTCTATTCAAAACTTTAAACTCATCTCAATGACACTTTCGTCATTTAAAGTGCAAACTATATATCATGCTGCGGCTTACAAGCATGTGCCTTTAGTTGAGCATAATGTTATTGAAGGTGTTAAAAATAATATATTTGGCACCAGTAACATTGCCCGTGCTGCGATAGAAAATAACGTTGAAACCTTTGTACTTATTTCAACCGATAAAGCGGTTCGACCTACCAATGTGATGGGGACAACCAAACGTATGGCTGAGTTAGTGCTGCAAGCATTATCTGATACGCAAAAAACTACGCGCTTTACTATGGTTCGTTTTGGTAATGTTCTGGGTTCTTCAGGCTCTGTTGTACCATTATTCAGGCAACAAATTAAGCAAGGCGGCCCTATCACTTTAACCCATAAAGACATAACTCGTTATTTTATGACGATTCCTGAAGCTGCACAGCTTGTTATTCAAGCAGGTGCAATGGGTAAAGGTGGCGATGTGTTCGTTTTAGATATGGGCGAACCGGTTAAAATAATGGATTTAGCGACTAAGATGGTCCACCTCTCTGGCTTAGAAGTGAAGTCAAATAAACACCCTGAAGGTGATATTGAAATTCAATGTACTGGCCTACGTCCTGGTGAAAAGCTTTATGAAGAGCTATTGATTGGTGATAACGTTGTTGGTACTGATCATCAAAGAATCATGAGTGCACACGAAGTTAAAATGCCATGGGATGAGCTTGAACAAGTTTTACTTGAGCTTAAATCGTCATGTGATTTAAACGATCACCACTCTATTCGTAAGTTGTTGTTAGAAGCACCAACAGCCTTTAATCCCACAGATGGTATTTGTGACCTCCATTGGCTTGAGAGTGTAAAAAATAACGAAAACGTAACTGTATTAAAGAATGCAAAGTAAAAAATAAAGTAGTTTAATTAGGTATATATGAATATTACAATCGCGGGTACAGGTTATGTTGGTTTATCTAATGCCATGTTGTTGGCCCAACATAACAATGTAGTAGCTCTAGATATTGTTGAAGAAAAAGTAGCGCAACTAAATGCCGGGAAGTCGCCAATATCAGATACAGAAATTGAAGATTTTCTTGCTAATAAACAACTGAGTTTTACTGCCACTACAGATAAGCAATTAGCTTATCAAAATGCAGATTTCATCATCATCGCTACACCTACCGATTATGATCCAGAGACCAACTACTTTAATACAAAGTCAGTTGAAGCTGTTATTGCTGATGTACAAACAATAAACCCAACAGCAGTAATGGTTATTAAGTCAACTGTACCTGTTGGCTTTACCGAAAGCATTAAGCAAAAGTTTAATACAGGAAACATTATTTTCTCTCCAGAGTTTTTAAGAGAGGGTAAAGCGTTATACGACAACTTACACCCATCGCGTATTATTGTGGGTGAACGATCAGAGCGCGCCGAGGCATTTGCAAATTTATTAGCACAAGGGGCTATTAAAGAAGGGATTGAAGTATTGTTTACTGATCCAACTGAAGCAGAAGCCATTAAGTTGTTTTCAAATACTTACCTTGCTATGCGCGTAGCCTACTTTAATGAGCTTGACAGCTACGCAGAAAGTCATGGTTTAAATTCTAAACAAATAATCGAAGGGGTAAGTTTAGACCCACGTATAGGTGGTCATTACAACAACCCTTCTTTTGGTTATGGTGGCTATTGCTTACCTAAAGATACCAAGCAATTATTGGCTAACTATCAAAACGTGCCAAACAACATGATCCGCGCCATTGTAGACGCAAACTCTACTCGTAAAGATTTTATCGCAGAGTCGATCCTCGCAAGAAAGCCAAAGGTAGTGGGTATTCATCGTTTAATCATGAAGGCTGGTTCGGATAACTTTAGAGCATCCGCTATTCAAGGCATCATGAAGCGAATCAAAGCTAAGGGTGTTGAAGTGATAGTTTATGAACCTGAATTACATGAAGAAACTTTCTTTAACTCTAAAGTGACCCATGACCTAGCTGAATTAAAGTCTTCTGCAGATGTAATTATTGCCAACAGAATGGTAACTGAGCTCGATGATGTTGCAGAAAAAGTGTACACCAGAGACCTGTTTGGTAGTGATTAGTTCTCACTTGGGGTAATAACAATTTTGTAATAGACACGCCTAAATTCTCTGCGTATAATCGCTGGCTCATAAAAACCAATCCTTTTGGATTGGTTTTAAGGAAAATGAGTATTTTAGGTGTGACTATGGAAAGTTGGTACTTACTTTTTTGTAAATCAAAACAAGAGCTAAGAGCTCAAACTAACCTTCAAAACCAAGGTTTTGAAGTATTCTTTCCCGAACATAAAATCGAGCGTATCGTAAAAGGTCGCCGTTCAATTCGTACATCTCCTCTTTTTCCTAGTTATTTATTTATAAAGCTAGACTCGCAAAACTGTAACTTTTCTGCGGTAAAAAATACCCGTGGAGTAAGTGGTTTTGTTGCTTATGGTCATAAATTTCAAATCGTACCTGAGCAGTTAATTGCTCAACTCAAATCTATGAGTGATATGAGTGAGGTAACATCTTCGCTACCAAAAGCCGGTGATGTTGTTTATCTAAACACAGAGTCATTTAAAAATGTTCAAGCTATTTACCAAGAGTCAGATGGTGACATGCGTAGCATTTTGTTAGTTAATTTATTGAACAAACAAGTCACCGTAAGTGTAGATAATAAAGAAATCAGTTTATAAGTCGCGATTCAAAACGACATTAACGTAGAAACGGCTTTAGCCGCGAACATGATTTAAATGTTCGGCGTTAAAACGCCTCGTACGGAACGGATAATTTATAAGTCGTGATTCCGCGCGACATTAACGTAGGAACGGCTTTAGCCGTGAACATGCTCAAAATGTTCGGCGTTAAAACGCCTACTACGGTGTAAGCATTAAGATTTAACACGTAAAAAACAAAAAATGATAATAAAATCAGTATGTAGGAACTGCAACCTAGGGGCGGAAGCGTGCCCGGAGGGCTAGACAAGCAAAGAGTTTTGCTTTCAAGATGGAGCGAGAAGCGAGAAGCGAGAAGCCCGTAGGAACGGCTTTAGCCGTGAGTGTTTGAAAATGTTCGGCGTTAAAACGCCTCCTACATTACATTTTACGGCGTAGGCGTCACGCTTGCTTGGCGCGTCTCAAACACGGCACTGTTATTAATAATTCGCGCGAAATAAATTTCACGCCTACAAAATTGTACGCACAGTGATGGCCTAGACGCCCAACCTCGTAGGAACGGCTTTAGCCGTGAATGGGAAATAATGTTCGGCGTTAAAACGCCTCCTACATTACATTTTACGGCGTATGCGTCACGCTTGCTTGGCGCGTCTCAACCGCGGCGCTGTTGTTAATAATTCGCGCGAAATAAATTTCACGCCTACAAATGGTTAATACCGAAGGGTAAGGCGTAGCCAATCCCGTAGGAACGGCTTTAGCCGTGAATGGTTGAAAAATTTTCGGCGTTAAAACGCCTCCTACAAGTAGGCTTTTGTATTCATAACGCGATATCGCTTGCAAACACACACAAGCAACGATTTACAATCTTGAAGAACCTAGAACCTAGAACCTAGAACCTAGAACCTAGAACCTAGAACCTAGAA
>NZ_JAZDAR010000049.1:692-2014 GCF_036680945.1 Pseudoalteromonas sp. P80D2 | reverse complement strand
CGAGATACGAGATACGAGAGTAAACGCGATATAAATCTGATGCGTTCGTAGGAATGGCTTTAGCCATGAGCTCTAAAACACCACACAAATGTAAAACTAGTAGACGTAGGCGTGAAATTTATTTCGCGCGCCATGCAAGCATAACGCCTACGTAGCTAGGTTCGAGAGAAACGCGATATAAAATCGCTGCTACAGGCTCGTATCTCGCACCTCGAAACTCGCAAACTTTCCCCTTGCAACTTTACTCCCGTAACTTACCAAAATATAAAGGTATTAAATAATGTAATAAGGAGTATTACAGTATGGAAACGCTTAATAAAAAGGAAAAGCTGCTATCTATTTTGTTCGGATTGGCAGCAATTATTAATTTAACTGTCGGTATTTATTCGCTTATATTACAAGATCTAGACTGGATCGAATTCATTAGTTGTCTAGCAATTTCACTTATAATTTTAGCGGGTAGCTTAAACCCAAAGCTATTCTTTAAACCGGTAAAAAACATATTTTCACCAAACTTCACTTTAGAACCAATAATTAATTCGACTATCTACTNTGATGCCGAACAAATCACTAAATTAGTTCGCTATGCGATGCAAAATTACCCGCATTTACATGTGGTTGCCCGCGCCGTAGACCGCCATCATGTATACGATTTATGGGCTTACGGCTGTCGAGATATTATTCGCGAAACCTACGACAGCACCATGCGCATGGGCCGTTCATCATTTGAAGCACTCGGTATTGAACGAGAAAAAGCCCAAGAAATGGTCAATATTTTCAGTGAGTTTGATAAAGAAATGCTACGAGAAGCTGCCGACGTCTACGAGATCGGCGTGCCATTCGAAGAAAACCATGCCTATATCGAACGTATCACCAAATTATTCGATGAAAAAGAACCCGAAATAAAACAACAAATGCGCGAGATATGCGAGCGAGTTAAAAGTAACTAGGTTCGAGGGGCTAGGGACTAGGAGCTAGGTGCGAGGTGAGAGATGCGAGGTGAGAGATGCGAGGTGCTAGGTGCGAGATACGAGATACGAGATACGAGAGTAAACGCGATATAAATCTGATGCGTTCGTAGGAATGGCTTCAGCCATGAACTCTCAAACACCACACAAATGTAAAACGATTAGACGTAGGCGTGAAATTTATTTCGCGCGCCATGCAAGCATAACGCCTACGTAGCAGCGGCTTTATTCCGCGCCATTGATGCGAGATGCGAGATGCGAGATGCGAGGTGCGAGGTGAGAGATACGAGATACGAGAGTAAACGCGATATAAATCTGATGCGTTCGTAGGAATGGCTTCAGCCATGAACTCTC
>NZ_JAZDAR010000049.1:0-682 GCF_036680945.1 Pseudoalteromonas sp. P80D2 | reverse complement strand
TAGACGTAGGCGTGAAATTTATTTCGCGCGCCATGCAAGCATAACGCCTACGTAGCTAGGTTCGAGAGAAACGCGATATAAAATCGCTGCTACAGGCTCGTATCTCGCACCTCGAAACTCGCAAACTTTCCCCTTGCAACTTTACTCCCGTAACTTACCAAAATATAAAGGTATTAAATAATGTAATAAGGAGTATTACAGTATGGAAACGCTTAATAAAAAGGAAAAGCTGCTATCTATTTTGTTCGGATTGGCAGCAATTATTAATTTAACTGTCGGTATTTATTCGCTTATATTACAAGATCTAGACTGGATCGAATTCATTAGTTGTCTAGCAATTTCACTTATAATTTTAGCGGGTAGCTTAAACCCAAAGCTATTCTTTAAACCGGTAAAAAACATATTTTCACCAAACTTCACTTTAGAACCAATAATTAATTCGACTATCTACTACACAATTATAATTACAAGTTTGATTTTGTTATTTGGAAGCATTCTACTAAATAGATTTTGGAGTCCTTAAATGCGGGTGGATACCCTAATACAAGATGCGAGATGCGAGATACGAGATACGAGAGTAAACGCGATATAAATCTGATGCGTTGCTTCAGCCATGAACTCTCTGTTGTGGTCAACTAATTCCGGACAGTGAATTAAGTTTTTCTTCTGCTATAGCAGGGGC